>CAZDQR010000325.1:0-3690 GCA_964507315.1 uncultured Roseivirgaceae bacterium | reverse complement strand
ACGGCAATACGCTTGAAGTCAAGCCGTCAACTGATGGCATTCCTTTGATGAAAGATAAGAATATTCTTATTTATGCAGCCAGTCAATTAGCAACCGCAATAAACAAGGGTAGAGCACCAGAGAGAACGATTAAAATGACTGTCTTTGATTTTCTTAAAGCTACCAATAAAAGCGGAAGTGGTGAAGATTATTATCAGTTCTTAAGGTCACTTGACAGGTTGCAAGGAACAACATTAAAAACAAACATCATGACTGGCGACAAGCTACAAACTAAAGCATTTGGAATACTAGACTCGTATGAAGTAATAGAATATAGCATTGATAGAAAGACAGGTAAAACCAATAAAAAAAGTGCCACTACTGTAGAAATAACTTTATCAAAATGGCAATACAACGCCATCTTATCAGGTCAATTGTTAACCCTTAATGACGATTACTTTAGACTTAAATCACCTACTCACATGGCTATTTATTTGCAAATACGCAAGCATTGTGGAAAGCAAGGTAAGTGGAAAGTAAACCTTAAAACATTTCAAAAGAAAATAGGACATAAGGGCGAGCTATACAAGCTTAGAAAGATAGTCAAAGCATTGGCAGAAAAAGGAGGTTTATTAGAATACGTTATCAGTATTGATGATGATATGTTAACCGTATATTCCAAGAATCAAAAAGGCGTTTTAGCACATGCTAAAGACCTCGTTTCAAAAATCAATCCAAGCTTAGTTAAGCACGTCAAAAAGGATAACATTCTAACTGTAGAAGATATTGAAAGAGCCAACAAAGTTTACCAAGAATTGCTCGAAAATGGAGCAGATGAAGCCATTGCCAGTAATATTAGGGATAAGATGCTAAAAGGTGGAGATTAGGCACTCGGAGTTAGGGCTGTTTTAGCCTATTCGTAGTTAGGGCTGTCCACTTTTTAGCCTATTCGTAGTTAGGGCTGTACCCTCTTAAAGCCATATATATATAGCTTTCAAACCATTCGTAGTTAGGGCTGTCCACTCGTAGTTAGGGCTGTTTTTAGTGCCTGTGGATAACTTCGTAGTTAGGGCTGTTTGATTCGTAGTTAGGGCTGTTGCCCATTCGTAGTTAGGGCTGCGAACACCCTTTCAAACATACTGATACCAAGGGGTTTTAAAACCGTAACCCCCGCGCGCGTCTAACTATCTTTAACTTTAAAAGAAAAGAGCAAGGGATTTATGCTTTGTTTGGATTTACACCGCCAACGATTAAAACGACCTCGATTTGCAATAGAGTTACCCTCGCTATGCTCGCCAACCATGTGAAGGGCTTTGCCCTTATCGCTGAGCGAGTAACCCAAGATATTTAAAAACGAAAATAGATTAGGTTTCGAGTTTAATCTATGATAAAATATGCTTGCAGAACAGGCAGAGATGCCGATGGCTGCAACGAAAATAGAAAAGCCATACTAAGTATGGCTTTTTTTGTTTAAAGCGTTTAAAACGTTTTAAATTGGCTTTACTGTTTTGTATTAAATCCTATTCGTATATTTCAAGTACTTCAACATCAAATATTTGTTCCATTGGTTGCTTATCATTAAACCAAACACATTGGGCACCATTCTCAATTCCATCACTCATTGAGTAGTCACCAATATTTTGTACTGTCATTATTGGGCTACCACTTTTTAATACAACTTGTACGCCTTTTTTTATATCGTTCATTTACTTCTCCATTTATTATTGAATTACGATAATTAATATATGTCTATTTGATGAAATTTCAAGAAGCCGTCCGATCCTTTGGTCGGATTCGAGTAAATGGATTTACGAGAACGGTTTTCAAATTTCACGTTTGTACATGGAAGTACGGCTACAAAGAATGTGACCATCTTCGAGAACCACCGAAAGCTGAAGTGCGGATTAATTTCTTCAGGTAGCTAAATTCTATTTTCGCACCATGCCGACATGCTCTTGATTTTACCTGTACAAATGTACCGGTATTTTTAAAGCAAAAATTTGCTTCAAAAGTAGCGCATCCATTTTTGTACATTTTACTTTTTGCTTGTAGGAATTGTTCCTGTTTAGGGGTGTATAAATTTATACACCCCTAGTAGGAAAATTGCTTATAGTTGGTTTGAGATTACCTACAGATAAAAGGTAAATTTCAAACAAACACGATTCAAATCGTCATTGCCGTAGGGTAATGACGATTTGGCACAAATCGCCATATATTGAGCCATAAGCGAAATAATATGGATTATTCAAGAATTATGCCCTAATTTCTTGAATTCCTCCTGAAGAAACGATATTTTGGAGATTCTTAAGTTTCTTGGTTTCAACTCAAAAACCAAGTAGAGGACAAATGCCTTAAAATCTGACAGCGTAAGCTTGGCATAATCTCGAAGGCAACCAACGCCTAAAACCTTTCGATTCATCTAGGTTTTGAATATGGGTAAAGAAGAAAGAAACCTATCGTTAATCATTACAGCTCGGAGAAAAGAGCTACCAAAGAAAGAAAGTAAAAGGCAATATAAAAAGTCAATAGACGATTTTATATTGTTGGTTAAAACAACCTTATTAACATCACGCAACACATGGATTTACCAGTAGTTAATACTGGATTTAATAGACTAAGGTTTATTAAATTTATCCTTAAAACTTACCAAAATTCAGCGGTTAAATGTTAATCTTACTAGAGAAAAAAATGACAGTTAGAAACGATTTAATAAACATAGCAAAGCACAATAGAGATGGTTCTTTTGGCACACGCTCCAAGCGTGAAAAAAGCCTTCAATCCATGATGAAAGAACTCAAAGACGTGGGTTATAAATTGCCAAGTATTCGCAGTTTTAAGACTAAGCACGTAAACGCATTAGTCGATAAATGGAAAGTCGATGGACTAACAAGCGGTACTATGAAAAACAAGCTTTCACACATCCGTTGGTTGAGTGAAAAGATTGGTAAACAAAATATTGTGGCTCGTGATAATTCATTCTATGGCATTGAAAATAGAGTGTTTGTAACGAACGAATCCAAAGGCAAAGAATTAGACCAGGGCAAGTTAAACAACGTCACTAATGAATACGTCAAAGCTTCACTAATTTTGCAACGTGAATTTGGATTAAGGCGAGAGGAAGCCATTAAATTTCAACACAAATATGCGGTTCGAGGTGACACCCTTGTTTTAAAGGCGAGTTGGTGTAAAGGAGGCAAAGAGCGAACCATTCCAATCAATACGCCTGAACAAAGGCAAGCACTAGATTACGTTAAGGAAGTTTCACCTTATACTGGCTGTTTGATCCCTGCACACAAAAACTACATTGGACAGTTAAAAACCTATGAGCATGAAACAAGCAGAGTTAAACTAAATCGAATGCACGGTTTACGTCACCAGTACGCCCAAGACCAATTTAAACGCATTTCAGGTTATGATTGTCCTGTACGTGGTGGCAAGTCAAGAAAGGAAATGACCTACAACGAAAGGGAGATTGACAGCAAGCACAGAATTGAACTATCAAAGGTTCTAGGGCATGAGAGAATGCAGATAACCGCGATTTATATAGGAAGTTAAAGAATGTTTGAATTCTTCAAGAAATTTAAGGTAAGATTACCAAAACGCAATGAGCAGTTGGACCAACAACCGCCCATTACTTCAACAAAGTTAACTGCAAAGGAGTTAAAAATGAGCAAGTCAGATAGTACCAAAGAACCCCAAAAAGATAAACAT
>CAZDQR010000324.1:0-3699 GCA_964507315.1 uncultured Roseivirgaceae bacterium | reverse complement strand
TATGCAATTTACAAAGATTATATTATGTAGCTAAGTGATTATCTCTATAAAATTATGTTAATAGCACTTGCATTTGCCGTACTGGCCATTTTCTTAGGAGGAGATTCTCCTTTTATTATTCCTAAATTAGATAATTACGTAAAAACACATGTTGTTGATGATGGTAGAAAAACAATTGTGCTTGAGTCATTAGACGAAGCTAAGGACAAGAGAAAAGCAAAGGTTAAACAAGGGGAAAAGGAACTAAAAAAACTAGACCATTTGTTTAACTCAAGAACGGCTACCAAAGAGGAAATGGAGCTTGTGGTTAAAAATATTATGGATTTGCAAGCCGAATCTCAAGAAGCAAATATTAGGGTAAATCAAGAAGCTCAAAAAAATATTACAGAAGAAGAATGGGGCGCCATAATAATAGATATGGGCAAAGGCTTAGAAAAAGCAGATAAAACGATTAACAAAGCCAATACTTCAATTAGTAAAGCCTACACAAAATGGGAAAGTAAGATTGAAAAATCCATAGTGGATGAAAATAAAAAGACTAAAGCATTAGAATCCGCGCATAAACTGCAAGCTATATACTTAAAAAACAGAGAAATTATTGAGGCAGAACTAATGAATAAAAACTCTAAAATGTACCAATACAATTCTCCTGAAGCAGATTTAAACGTTTTACAAAATCAGTTTATAACGTTAATGCAAGAGGTGCTTGATACCGTTGTTGCAACCCATTTTGAACTTGTGGACTTAACCACAGAGGAAGAGTGGAAAAAGATTTTATAATTGCGGATTAATGGGTTGGCAATCATTTTAATGAAAAACTAGCATCTTTATATTACCATGAAAAACTTAATAATAACCGCACTTGTTATCCTTTTGAGTACTCACTTCGTGAGTGCTCAAGACGAGGAAAAAAAGATTGATAGTTTAAGTAATGATGTAATTCAGTCCATCTATAAAGATGTGCCTGATAATGTGGACGGAGAAACAAAAAAATCTGCCTTTAATGCCTACCCTTATGCATTTTATACACCAGAGTCTAAATTGGCCTTTGGTGCGGGTGGTATTTTCACCTTTTATACCGGCAATGGAGATAAGCTAAAACCATCTAAAATTGGGTTTGGTGGTTATTATTCTACCAATAAGCAGTACAAAATCAGTATGAATAACACCTATTATTTTGCCAATAATAATTTATACTTTCATTTGCCTGTGAGCTTTGGCTATTTTGTTAATAAATATTGGGGCATAGGTAAAGAGACAGCTGAATATGCAGATGCCAGTTATGCGGTACAAACATTTGCGGCAACTCTAAAAGTTCAATTGCCACCTGCTTGGTTTGCAGCTGATCGGTCTGGAATTATAATCGATTACGATTATACCGAAATTGTGGATAAGTTCAATAATGGGCTTTTGCTTAATGACTCCCTCCCAGGAGTAAATGGAGGCACATTAATAGGTTTTGGAGCTGATTTAGTGTGGGATAGTAGAGATAATATCTTCTTCCCAAACTCTGGGGGTTATCAATATTTTAAAGCCGTTTTTTACCCAGGTGTAAGCGATTATGTATATGCCCAATTCGAACTTGATGTTCGGCACTATCGAGCATTTTCAAAAGACCATGTATTGGCTGGTAATTTTTATTTGCAATCTACTGTAGGCGAGACTCCGTTTTATAAAATGCCTTCCATCGGTGGCAAACAAATGCGAGGATATTTTTATGGTAGATATCGTGATAATTTCTTTGCGATGCTACAAATGGAGTATCGACAATACTTCTCTAAAAAATTCGGGTTTGTTCTATTCTCCTCTGTAGGAAATGTTTCCTCCTCTATACTTGAGTACAACTTTCAAAACGTAAAATATACTTATGGTACAGGCTTGAGATATTTATTTAATAAAAAGGAAAAAATTAACCTACGTATGGATATCGGTATTGGCACCGAAGGGAGCACAGGTATTTATTTTGGAATAGAAGAGGTTTTTTAACCTAACTCGTCATACTCCGAATTTCCATAACCCAACTCGTCATACCACGAATTTCTGTTTCAGAAATATCGGGGTATCCCAAACTGCTAAACATCCTCATTCTGTCCATTGGCTACGGACAAGATTGCCTAGTCTTACGCCAGACAATGACGGAAAAGCAGGAACTCTTCGATAAACAATATTAATAGTGAAACAACCAACCGAACCCAACCTGCTCCGAATTTCTATTACAGCCTTACCTCCGATGGTAATAGGCCAAACTGTTTTTTAAAATCTTTCGCAAATTGCCCCATATGCCAAAAATGGTATTTACCTGCTACGGACCCAATCCCTACTGTTGGATTATGAATTAAGTCTTCTTTAACCATATTTAACCGAGTTACTTTAATGTATTCACTAGGTGAAATTTTATACTTTTCTTTAAACGCATTAAATAATGTTCGTTTGCTTACCCCAGAAATTTCGCAAACTTCAGATACTGAGTAAAGCCTATCGGTTTGGTTATGTATTACTTCAATCGCTCTTTCTAAAGCCAGCATTTTATTTTTCACCTTCTTTTTTGGCTGTTTTACACTTGTTGATTCCAGGTAGTACAGTAAAGCAAAAACAAGTTTATTCGATAATTCATATTGTTGCTCAACATTAACCTTAGCAGTATTTAAAAATGTATTTGCCAACACAAAAAACTGTTTAGCAAATTCTTTGCTAAGAGGCACTTTTAAATAATCTTGCTTAAAAATATGCTCGCATGTTTTTAGCCCTAATTTTTCTATTATGCCATGCAATAACGATTCCTGAACAGACACCAAAAAAATATCTAATCCATTAAAAGTAACGACATCAATTAAATTATTTTTTGGAAAAATCAATAAATCACGGCCACTAACTTTAGAATTATACCATACAAATTCGACTAAATAATTTACAGGAATCACCATAGTTCTGTATCCATTTGGCGCCATTCCCGAATGAACAATTTTTCCGTTTAACTGTTGCCTTGTTAGCAAAAATGGCTCGCTCATAAACATATTGAATTTTGACGAAAAATCTCCTTTACTCAAGATGTTATAATCTAAGGTCCAATCTTTGATTACTTCCTTAAAAGCATCGAAATCACTAAATTTTCCTTGCAACCTATCCATTTGATCTACAGTCGTTTTGCCGATTTTTGATGTTATAAAGGTACGTTTATTTGCTACTTTTGTTAGATAACTAATAAAGAATAATTATGCAATTAAATCAACCTTTGAAGAGACTCTTTTTTCTCTTCGCAATGGTGTCGTTTGTTGGCAATAGTATCGCCCAACAGAACCTCCCATTTCCCAAAGCAAACTCTGCAAGTAAGGCAGGCGTAACGCTTGCAGAATCTGAACATCATTGGCGCGAAGAGCCCAACCGATTACCAGAAGATGCCCCTAATATTATTATCATTTTAACAGATGATACTGGTTTCGGTAACCCCGAAACATTTGGTGGCCCAATTCATACGCCTACCTTAAATAGACTTGCAGCTGAAGGTATTAAATACAACGAATTTCATACCACTGCTATGTGTTCTCCAACTCGGGCATCTATCCTAACAGGTAGAAATCACCATCACGTTGGGTACGGACAAATTTCAGAATTTGCTTCTGATTGGGATGGATATATTGGTAGTATTCCAAGAGAAACGGCCACATTACCTCAAATTTTAGGAGCATACGGATACACTTC
>CAZDQR010000323.1:0-3710 GCA_964507315.1 uncultured Roseivirgaceae bacterium | reverse complement strand
ATACCTACAAATAGGTATTAATTAACAATAATAAATTGACTATTATTGTAGAGATTATATAACAAAAATGATAGAATATAACAATATAAAGGTTGAAGACGATAAAAACATAATTATATAAATAAAAATATAATTAAAACGATAATTCAAATTAAATTAAAATCAAACACTTTACATTAATCACTAAATAAGTTAAACTAAAATTGAAAAAAATGAGAAAAATTAACAAAATGCTGATGGTAGTAGCAATTGCTGCCGTTACAATGCTCTCTTCGTGCGTTAAAAACGAAGTAGCACCAGAAGTTTCGGCTTTACGACAAGCCCAGCTTGACATGGCCAACGCTAAAATTGAAATGCAAAAATTGATAAATGCTAGACAAGTTATAACGAACGCTCTGGCTCAATCTCAAGCTGATTATCAAATTGCATTAAATACAATTAACACTCAAACAGCACAAGCTCAATTAGCAGTTACATTAAGAAACATTGATAGAGCTTTATTAGACGCTGAGCGAAATGTTCAAAATTCACAAAGAAACTTACAAATTGCTATTGACCAGCTAGCTGATTATTTAGCTACCCAAGGCCTTAACGATGCTGCGAATTACTTAAATCAGTATGGCAACCAAATGCTTAATTATACTAATAGCTTGTCCTCTATTTATGCTCAAGAAGCACTTATAGCTGGTTTGCAAGCTACATTGGCTAAAGCAGATTATGTATTAGCTGCACAAATTATTCAAAGAAGTTTAGATGTTCAAATGGCAGATTTAGCGGCCATGGAAACAGCTTTAACTTCATTAGAAGCAGTTGCTGCTGACCCTGCTACTTCAGAAGCTGAAAAGGCTGCTCTAGAAGAGCAAATTGCTGGATTAATAGAAGCTAACTTAGTATTAGATGTAGATATAGCAAAACTAACAAATACTAAGACGAATGCTACAGTTGCTGTTACAGTTGCTGATGATATAATTGTTACTATGGAAGGTGGAAATCATTCAGTAGATGGCCTTTTGAATGGTTTAACCAATGATGAAACATCTAAGCAAGATGAAATCACCGTAAAGCAAGATGCGATTACTGCTAAAGAAACTGAAATTGCGGATAAAACAACTGACATAGCAGCAGCAAATGCAGTGCTATCAAACTTAAATTCAGTTCTTTCGGCCTTTCAAGTGGCTTTGGCTCCCTATTCATCGGCTTTAACGTTAGCTGAAACGGCAGAGGCTTCTGCTTTATCTGCATTAAACATTGCCGAGGCTAATTTAACAGTAGCTCAAAATAACTTAACAGCTGATGATGGATCGGATCCTGCAGTTACAGCAGCCTTAACAACAGCAGTAGTAGATGCTACAACTGTACGCGATGATGCACAAACAGCTTATGGCGATGCACAAACAGCTACGGCTGCGGCTCTAGTTAATTATAACCTTGCCAATGGCGATGTAACAACAGCACAAACTGATGTAGATAATCAACAAATTATTGTAGATGGATTAAATGGAGATTTGGACACGTTAAATGGAGATTTAGACACATTAAACGATGATCTTAATACTTTAAATGGAGAATTAGCTAGCATTCAAGCGGATATCGCTGCGCTGCAAGTTGATTATGATGCTGCTGTTGCTAACTTAACTGCTTTAATGGCAGCCGAAACAGTAGCGATAGATGCATTAGATGTTCCTACGGCTGCTAAAGCTGCTAATACTGCACTTAAAAATCAATTACAATTAGTTGTTAATGCTATTGATGCATTCTTAACCAGTGGAACTAGCCTCGTAGCTGAAATTGAAAGTTTAAAAGATGATATTGAAACTAAAAAAATAGCTATTAATGCAACAGAAAAATCATTGGCGGACGATGTTGTTGATGAAGCTGAATTAACTTCTCAAATTGCTGCTGAGCAACAAGAACTAGTTAGCCTTCAAGGCTTGAGAGATGGTTATTTAGCATTAGCTAATGAGTATTTTGCATTATACACAGCTGCTATAGGAGGATAATCCTTCTTTAGGATAATGGAAGACTGCCCCGATAGTCATCGGGGTTGTCTTTCACTCTAAACAAATTATTTTAATCCTAAAGAAAATGAATATGAAAAAATATATAATTTTATCCATCGCTTTATTGGCAGGCATAAGCTTTACGGCCTATGCCCAAGATGAAGAGAGCGGTTCGGATGCTACCGAAGAATCGGAAGATTCTGGTGCATTAGGGCATAAAGAAGGAGATATTACGGGGGCTATATTATTTGGCCGTGGTAGTTTCTTGAGTTCAGGCTCTGTGCCATCTGCACCAGGTTCTAGTTCCACTAACTGGACTGTGCCAGGGCAAGTGCCTTATGCAAATGTTAGCGTAAATGGTAGTTCTGCTTCTAATATGATTGGTGGAGAAGGCCGTTACTTTATAACAGATATTATTGCTGTTAATATAAGTGGCGGGGCTGTTATGCGAAATAACCCTGCCTTGCAAAATGTGCAATATTTCTGGGTTAACCCTGGGAGCAGTACTGGTTTAGGTATAGGCAACGACCCTAGTACCTCTAACCAAAGCTGGGTGCCACATTATGGTTCTGTTGTACAGAATAATAGCATAGAGGCCAATGTAAATGTAGGGGGGGAGTATCATTTTCCATCAAAACGTTTTAAGCGTTTATTCCCGTATCTAGGTGCTAATTTTAATTATTATTATTCTAGACAATCTGTTTACGATCCTACTGTATATTATGGACAAAATTCTTCTAGTAATCCTATTCCTGGTTCAGGAGGAACTGATGTTTTAATATATGATATAGGAGTTAGAACTGCTGAAATTCAAGGAATGGGTGGCCAAATGGTTGCTGGTATAGATGTGTATGTAGCTCCAGGTATATTCCTTGGTTTATCTACACGCCCAGTTTCTTACCTTTATACGTGGAGCACTAAAATTCCTGCTCCAGGGTTAGAATCTTTACAAGCAGAAGCGCATACGTGGTCTTTATTTACTCAAACTTTTTTAAAGGTTGGGTTTATTATTGGCGATTTATAAGCTAACGCGAGTAAGAATAAATTTTAAAAGCCACCCATTGGGTGGCTTTTTTTATGCCTTATTAAAATTTGCTACTAAAGCTAGGCGAAATTCTTACGGGTGATTTTCCAATCATACTCGTCATTGTCTGGCGTAAGACCAGGCAATCTGCTTGGTTACCAACCAAGTAATAGTGTTTAAACTGCTCGGCAGAGCTCAGCATTAGTTTAGCAAAGCCTCAGAGAGGCGACCTGTTTATAGCATTAAACAATATCCACCAAAGCTCCATCGGAGCGCCCTAATAAATAATAATGTAAGGCATTATGCTTAAAAGGCTCGGAAGAGCCTATAGATTACCGAGTCTTACGCTCGATAATGACGCCAATTGAGAAAGATTCGGGTGATTGAAAATGTCTTTCTACTCAAAACTAAATTCGAAGTCATACGGTAATGCAATGGAGATATCTTAGCCATTTGATTTGCCAATTATGTACGTCATTGTCTGGCATAAGACCAGACAATCCCAGGGCTCCCCCGAGCCCAAGTGTAGAACTTTTTACATGGTCCCACTTTATAAAATTAGCATTTATCCAAACATCTATAATATTATGAGGCAATGTGCAACTTTTATCCTCCTTGACGCATCTATATAATAAACACGGTCAAACAACATGCTTTCAAGGTCAAAAGGTCGACATAAAATTACT
>CAZDQR010000322.1:0-3738 GCA_964507315.1 uncultured Roseivirgaceae bacterium | reverse complement strand
CTAAAAAATTCTATACCAAAGGAGGGATAAACGCCCTTCTGGCAGAAATTGCTATGCTACCTTCCAATTACGTAAAAGGTATTTATTACGATGTGGCATTTACACTTCCTGAACTTAAAGCAGGAGAAATGGCAATGCTTATAAAAGATGCAGGAACTCAAGTAAGTTCAAGTTATGAGTTGTCGAAAATTTTGATGGACAACGCAACCATCTATAGTAAGGATAAAAAAGCCCTTGAAGCAGCCGTTAATGCGGCTGGAGAAATAAGCTCCTCCTACGATCAGGCTAAAGTGTATAAATACTTGCTTACCAAAGCCAATTTGAATGATACAGCCAAAGGGGTCGTTATTAAAAACGTAAGAGGAATAAGTTCTAGTTATGATAAATCTGGAGTGCTACAGGCAGTACTAAAAGAGGATTTATCAGTTGAAAATACAAAATTAGTTGTTGAGGAAGTTGGCCATATAAGTTCTAGCTATGAACAAAGCAAGGTGTTACAGTCGCTCATTAATAACCAGTCTTTAGAAAACTTAGAGTTTGAAACACTGCTAAGCACAATTTCTAAAATAAGTTCTAGCTACGAGCAAGGCAAAGTGTTGAGTCAGTTGGTTAATTCCAAAAAGCTCAGCAGCGATCAGATTACGATCATTTCGAAAAGCTCTTTATCTATTAGCTCAAGTTATGAAAAATCTAAGTTTCTTAATAGTTTAATTACAGAACAAACATTAGACGAAGCCAGCATTAATTCCATCTTAAGTGTAGTAAGTAATATTGGCTCAAGCTATGAGCAATCAAAAATATTACAAGCGCTTATTGCTTCCCCTTATTTTACCAAAAATAATTTCAAAAATGCAATTACTCAAACTTCTAAAGTAAGTTCTAGCTATGAGCAATCGAAAATATTATCTAACATAATTGGACTTAAAACAATGCCCGACATTTACATGGTTCAAATGATTAATGCCATAGGCCATGTATCTAGTAGTTACGAACGAAGCAAATTACTACAACAGTTAGCTCCTAGCATACCAGAAGACAAACCTACTAGAGATATTTTTTATGAGGCCGCAGAATCTCTTTCCAACGATGATTACGGAAAGGTAATGCGAGCTTTGCGTAATCAATAAATAATTGTTAAATTCATAAATACATTGAATTTTGACATTATTGGAAAAACGAATTCTATTCATTCTAACAGGATTTTTAGCTGGATCTAGCATTGGGTTATTTGTATTCTATCAATTAGTTGGGCAGTTTCCTAGCCTGCTAATTATTAGTGTACTCGTGCTAGGTTCAGGTATTTTTGGCATCCTTTTACTTGGCTCCTTTTATTTTATTAGCCAATGGATAAGCAAAAAACTCTCTTTAGAAAAGAAATTCTCTACCCGAATTGCACTCGATTTAGTTATTAATATTTGCATAGCTATTGTTGGTTCTAGCATTGCTCATTTTGCCTTATTAACATTTATTTCACACTCAAATGCAACCGAAATTTGGCAGGCTTATAAGGAAAGTTTTATAACACTTTGGATATTAATGGTGGTATTGGTGCTCATTTATAACGTGAGTATGGTTATTCTTTATGCCTACTCTCATTATGCCGAAGGGCAAATTGCCGATGTGAAAATGGAACGAAAACAATTGAAACTACAGTTTGAGGCCTTAAAAAATCAACTCAGTCCTCATTTTCTATTCAATAGTTTAAATACCATTTCTTCTTTAATTCACACGGATAAAAACAGAGCAGAAGAGTTTATTAGGCGCCTGGCCGATACCTATCATTATGTACTGGGTACACATCAGCAAAAGCTAATTCCTTTGGAAAAAGAGCTTGAATTTGTGAATGCCTATTACTTTTTGTTAAAAATTAGATTTCAAGAAGGACTCAATTTAAAAATAGATGTGCCCAGCAAGCTATTAAATTATCAAATACCACCATTAACAGTTCAAATACTAATTGAGAATGCGATAAAGCATAATGTATTTACAAAAGAGCAACCACTTAATATTAGGGTAGAAGTATCAGAAACCAGCTTACTTAAAGTGGTTAATAATAAAACAAGCGCCCCTTTGGCGGTTATATCCAATAATGTTGGGCTAAAAAATATTCAAAAAAGGTATAGCTATTTTACTACACATAAAGTACAAATTATAAACACACAGGATTTTGAAGTGCATTTTCCTATAATAAAGAAAGTAGCATGACCAAAAACTTGATTCACACATTTCTTTTTAGAATTTTAGTGCCAATTCCCTATGGCACACTCATCTACCTTTTACTGCTGCTTATTAATAATAATTTGCTCATTATTAATGAGTCGTTTATTAGTGCCGAACTATTCTTTTGCATTGGCCTAACCTACATTACATTAGAAGCTAATCGTTTAACTTCAGTTGTATTTTTTAAGAAGAACACATTATCAACAGTGTCCATTTTTAGTCAACTAGGAATCAATTTAGCAATTACTTTAGTCGTTGTCTATTTTTCTTTGATGGCTTATTTTATTGGATTTCTAGGCTATAGTACTATGGCAGGTTTTTCTAATGAGATTAAATCATTTTCCTTATTCTTAGGCGTAACTAGTTTGTTATACAATATGCTTTCTATCAGTTATAATTTATTAACAAAACGAAATGAGCAGCTATTTAACGAGGAGGAAACATTAAAAGAATATGTTCAATTTGAGCTTGATAATTACCAGGCCCAAATAAATCCTGATTTATTATTCGAAAGTTTAGAATCTGCCATCACTCTCGTTCATCAAGATGCTGATGAAGCGGAAGATTTTATCGACCACTTAGCTTTGGCCTACCGTTATATTTTAAGCAATCAACATAATGAAACCACAACCGTGGATAGGGAATTTGAAGCAGCAAATAATATTCTCCACCTTCATAATGTTAGGCATGGAGGGTTAATAACGCTTACGAGTAAAACGTCCTCCCTAGATGGTAAAATCATTCCTGGCTCCATTCCCTTATTGGTGGATGAAATTATTAAAAGTACATTAATATCTTTTGCCAAGCCTCTTGAAATTATTTTGGGTAGGGAAGATAATTATTTAACATTGTCGTATAAATTAAACGACAGACTGATAAAAAATAGTCACGAATTATTAACATTTGAGCGATTGCATACAGCCTATTCCTATTTTACCGAA
The DNA here is from genome assembly GCA_964507315.1 of uncultured Roseivirgaceae bacterium. Taxonomy (GTDB): domain Bacteria; phylum Bacteroidota; class Bacteroidia; order Cytophagales; family Cyclobacteriaceae; genus JAKISE01. The sequence goes on along the minus strand of CAZDQR010000322.1, from coordinate 577 downwards.
GAGCCCTTGATAAAAGTACTGGCGTATGGAGATGCCTTTTATAAAATTCCATTACTTACACTAAATGAAGTTGCTGCTTAGCCAATGAACGTAGTTATTGTAGAAGATGAAATTCCCGCTGCGGAAAAATTAGCTCGTTACCTTAATCGTTTCGATGAAGAAATGGTGGTGCTAGCTACTTTAACATCAGTGGCAGAAGCTGTGATTTGGTTTAGCAAACACTTAAGTAAAGTTGACCTTATTTTTATGGATATTCAATTAACCGATGGGCTCAGTTTCTCCATATTTAAAGAAGTTGATATTAAAAAACCTATCATTTTTACTACAGCATATGATGAATATGCCTTAAAGGCTTTTGAGGTAAATAGCATTGCTTACCTTCTTAAACCCATTACTTTTCCAGATTTAAGCACAGCCCTAGAGAAGCATCAATCGCTTAAAAAATCTTCTGCAGAACATTCTATGGCTCATTTTAAAGAACTATTGGAGGACATAGGAGCAAAGAAATCCTATAAAACGAGATTTATGGTAAAAATAGGAGGCCATATTCGTTCTATTTTGGCCGAGCAAATTGTTT
>CAZDQR010000321.1:0-3739 GCA_964507315.1 uncultured Roseivirgaceae bacterium | reverse complement strand
ATATTTGCTTCGCTGCTCTTTTTCGCTGTATTAATCTTCTTAGCTTACAAGAAGATAAATTAATCCTTGCTGTACTAAATAACGATATCATAAAGGAAATAAGTTTACCAAATTCAAATACTTTTAGATTGGCCTGTTTATGATTAATGTTTCTGGCAATTACTTCTAATCCAGAAAAAAGCAAGCTTTGGCGCATAACACCTAAATCTTCGCTTAGCTTATTTAAAATCTCTACACTTTCGCTTGCATTAATAGATGAACTAAGGTCGGTGTATTCAGGTTTTGTTAACGAATTAGTCATCATTTCGTAAAAACCATTATCTACCAAATAAGAAGATATTTTTTGCTGAAGTTGATCGAAATCTTTGCTTTGCGAATTAGCTAAAAAACTAGACCCAACACTTTCAGGAAGCTTAATATTATTAAATCCATAAATACGTAGAATTTCTTCGATTACATCAGCTTCTCTGGTAACATCAACTCTAAAGGTTGGGATTGAAGCTGCAAATCCTGTTTCTGAAATATTGCTCAGTTCAATATCCAAAAGGGAAAGAATGGAATGAATTTTATCTTTAGAAATTTCCTGCCCAATTAAACGATGTATGTTTCGGTAGGAAACAGCAACTTCAATGGGTTCAATTTTGGTAGGGTAAATATCGATTATATCAGAAGATATGGATGCTCCGGCTAGTTCTTTGAGCAAAAGTGAAGCGCGCTTAAGTGCGTAAATTGTTCCGTTGGGGTCGGTTCCTCGTTCAAATCTAAAGGAAGCATCGGTTTTAAGTTGATGCACCATCGCAGATTTACGAATAGAAGCCGCGTCAAAATAGGCGGATTCTAAAAATATGCTTGTTGTAGAATCTGAAACTCCAGAATGTGCTCCACCAAAAACGCCTCCAATGCACATTGGAGATTCTCCATCGCAAATCATTAAATCGGTAGATTTTAATTTACGTTCTTTATCATCGAGCGTAGTAAAAGGAGTAGCTTCTGCCAATGTTTTAACCACTACTTTATGGCCTTTTATTTTGGCATAATCAAATGCGTGAAGTGGCTGTCCTGTTTCGTGCATTACGAAATTAGTAATATCCACCACATTATTTATGGGGGTTAGTCCAATGGAAAGCAGTCTGTTTTTTAGCCAATCTGGCGATTCCCGAATGGTAATGTTATTTAGAGTTGCTCCAGAGTACCTCTGGCAAGCTTCAGTGTTTTCAACAGAAACATCAATGGGTAAACTCTCGTTATCTTTAGCAAATGCTTCTACTGATGGCCACGCAATTTCTTCTTTAGTTACTGCTTTAATATCTCTTGCTGTACCCAAATGTGATATTGCATCTGATCGGTTTGGGGTTAAACCGATTTCAAATACATAATCTGTTTCTAGATTAAAATAATCTAAAGCTGCAGCACCAGGAGTTAGTTTTGTATCCAACACCATGATGCCATCATGGCCAGAGCCAATACCAATTTCATCTTCGGCACAAATCATTCCTTCAGAAACTTCGCCCCGAATTTTGGCCTTCTTAATTTTAAATGAGTCTCCTTCTGCTGGGTATAAGGTCGCTCCAACAGTAGCCACAATAACGGTTTGGCCTTCGGCCACATTGGGTGCTCCACACACAATTGGAGCAGGTTCATCTGTGCCAATATCTACAGTAGTTATGCTTAATTTATCAGCATTGGGGTGCTTTGTGCAGCTGAGAACCTTGCCAATAACTAAACCTTTAAGGCCTCCTTTAATGGCCTCAAAGTTCTCAAGCCCTTCTACTTCTAGGCCAGTATCGGTTAGTATTTCAGAAAGTTCTTCTGGTGATTTATCTATGTTAATATACTGACGAAGCCAGTTATAAGAAATCTTCATTGGTAAAGTATTTAAGCGGGCAAAATTAATGATTTAGCACGTAATCACTCAGGTGATATGTGCAAAGTTTGTCATCTATTTTATTAATGTCCTTGATAGGATTTCTCTCCTGCTTCTATGGCAACAGTTAACCTGTTTTCTTTGGGAGGGAGTGCGCAAGTGTAACCATCTACATAGGCACAATAGGGGTTATATGCCTTATTAAAATCTAGTACTATTTTTCCACTTTGTGCGGGAAGAACATTTAAGTAACGCCCTCCTCCATAAGTGGTTTCTCCACTTGTTTTATCAATAAATGGAACGAAAAGAGTTGGGTCGTTGGGCTTTGTAGAGGCTAATACTAATAAGGCGTTATCAATTTTTTTCCATCTAAAATTAGCGGTTCCTACCACTAAAAATTCATCAATGGTTCCCTCACTAGTGGCCAACTTAAGGGTGTCTTGTCTCTCAGCCTTTTTATACTCTGCATTAATTTTTAATGCGAGGTTGGCAGGGTAATAGTCGATATAGCTAAAATCTACTTTCTTAGTTAAAAACGGAGACTCCGGTGCATATCTAAAATATTCAACTTGCTCGTGCCTATAAATTGTTAATCGATTAATATACGCTTGAGGGTCTTCTTTGCTATTTAAGAACCAAAAGAGCGCTGCCGCTCCAACTAGTACAATTGCTCCAATTATGATATTTTTCATATTTATATTATCCTGTTAAAACACGCCTTCATCTGCCATGCTAAAATAGCCCGAATCGGTATAGATGAGGTGGTCTAACACAGGAATTTCTAATACTCTACCAGCTTCTTTTAGTTTTTTTGTAAGAATTAAGTCTGTTTGGCTTGGTTTAAGATTGCCCGATGGATGGTTGTGTACAAGAATGATACTGCTTGCTAATTCATCTAGTGCAGTTTTAAAAATTATTTTAGGGTCTGCCACGGTTCCCGAAACGCCCCCTTGGCTTATAGATACTGGTTTTAATAATTGGTTGGCTCTGTTAAGAAGTATTATCCAGAATTCTTCATGTGGGATATCCTGTAAATAAGGATTCATGATTTCATAGGCCAATTTTGAGCTTGTAATTTTTATTACTTTGGGCCGATCTGCTTCTTTTCTTCTTCGGCCAAGCTCTAACGCGCTTACAATATTTATTGCCTTGGCTTCGCCTATGCCCTTAAACTTTTTTAAACTATGCACTGATAGCTTAGCCAATTCGTTAAGATTGTTATTAACTGAAAACAGGATTTGTTTGGCAAGGTCAACGGCTGTGAGGGTGCGGGTGCCAGAGCCAATTAGTATTCCGATGAGCTCAGCTTCAGATAAAACGGATTTCCCTTTTAGTAAGAGCTTCTCTCTTGGTCGGTCTTCTTCGGCCCATTGTTTAATAGATGTTTTATTTTGTTCCAAAATGCGAAATTCAATTTGTACAATATAGCAGAAAAATCTATTTGTTGAAAAAAATGGACACAAAAAAAAACTGCTAATATTAGCAGGTTTTTTTTATAATGTTCTGTTATAGCTTAAAGGCGATTAACAAATTTCGTTAATCTTGATTTGTTATTAGCTGCTTTATTCTTGTGAATAATGTTTCTTTTAGCTAATTTATCAATCATTCCTGTTACTTTTTTAAGTAACTCTTGTGCAGTAGCTTTATCAGTAGAATTTTTTAATTCTTTGATAAATGTACGCGTAGATTTTGCTTGATATCGATTTCTTAGCCTTTTGGCGTTATTCGATCTAATTCTTTTTAAAGCTGACTTATGATTTGCCATAATGTATATATAATTCTAATTCGCCTTTCAAATTTTGAGAGTGCAAATGTAAGGGTTATTATTTTGAATGCAAAGAGTTGATTTTAAATATTTTTATCTCTATCATGTAT
>CAZDQR010000320.1:0-3751 GCA_964507315.1 uncultured Roseivirgaceae bacterium | reverse complement strand
CCAGTATTAATTCACATTCCTACAGGGACTTACAAGCCTGTTATTGAAAAAAAGTTGGCTGCGCAACAAGGAAGAGTTGTTTATCAAGATAGTGTGATAGGGGTAGAAGCATTTAACAACCTAAGTGGAGATTTGACTAAACAATATATTGCTGATGGATTTAAGGAAGAACTTTTATTAGAGCTAACAAACTACGATCACCTTTCTGTAATACGATTATCCAATGAGAATTTTTCAGAAATTGGAAAACGCTTTGCTCGGTTTATTTTAAGAGGGTCGATTCGTTTTACATCTACCCGAATCAAACTTGTAATACATGTAGAAGATAGGAAAACAAATGAATCTATTTGGGTGCAAAATTATGAGCTTCCTTTTGAACCCAAAGAGCTTATTACTAGTCAAGAAGAAATAGCCAAGGCAGTTGCTAATAAAGCCGGAGATGTAGTTGGTGGGGTGATTTTTACACGCCTAATTAAAGAAACAAGAAACAAGCCATTTCGGAACATAATAGCCTATGATGCATTGTTGAAATTTTATTCATACAACGCAGCACCCGTAGAGGATAGATATAATGAGTCTTTGAGAGTTACAAAAAAAGTGTTGAAGGAGGATAATGAAAACGGGTACTGTTGGTCAATTCTGTCTTGTCTTACTATTGATGGAGTCGCATTGGATTTTTCACCCTCTAAAAAAACAGGAATGCAGGAAGCTCTTACTTATGCCCTTAAGGGGGTAGAGTTTGAGCCTGATATGCAAATTTCAAGAACTTATTTAGCGTATGCTTATCTAATGAATAATGAATTTGATAAGGCGCTGATTGAGGCTAATAAGGCACTTGAAATTAACAATAAATCAGCTTTTTATCTAGGAGCTATTGGTTGGCTTACGGCCTTGGCCGGAGATTGGAAACGAGGGCTAGATTTGATGGAGGAAGGAATTTATTTAAATCCTGGTTACCCTGTTTGGTATCATCTTGCATCCTGTACTTATTTCTTAGGTATTAATGATGTTGAAAGTGCATTAAGAGAAGCTAATAAATTTAATATTCCTGAGTTATTTTGGGATCCGTTATTAAAAGCAACTTGTTTAATATACTTAAATAAAAAAGAAGAGGCGAGTGAGCAGGTGGGTAAGCTACTTAAGCTAGTTCCCGATTTTGGGGAGCACGGAGAAATTTTAATAAGAATGTTTATAAAGGAGGAGGCCCATTTTGATGCTTATGCAAAAGCGTTAGAAATGGTTGGAGTGCCACTTGCTGTTAGCGCAGTATAATAATACAACCCTAATCTATTGTATTGATTTTTTCTACATAGAAAAGCGGCCTAATGTAATGCACATATTGTGTTTTGTTAACTAAACGGTTTGTTGCTAATGAGTTATTTTCATCTTTGTATTTGTTAATTTCGTTAACATTATTAACTTGAGGTTAAAATTAAACTAAACTCGTTTTGCTTCTATGGCACACGACCACCACCATCATGCTAGTGGCAATATTAAGGTCGCCTTTTGGTTAAATTTTGTTTTTACTATCATCGAAATATTTGGTGGGATTTACACCAATAGTATAGCCATTTTATCCGATGCTCTTCACGATTTTGGAGACACCATGGCCCTGGGTCTTGCTTGGTTTTTAGATAAATATTCTAAAAAGAAACGAGATAATAGGTATTCCTATGGCTATGGCCGGTTTTCGTTACTGGGTGCTTTCGTAAACGCGTTAATACTAATGATTGGTTCTGTATTTATATTATACGAGGCTATTCCAAGACTTTTTAATCCTGTGCAACCCGATGCAAATGGTATGATGTGGTTGGCCATTGGTGGGGTTCTTTTTAACGGATTAGCAGTTTTTAAAATGAGGTTTGGGCAAACTCAAAACGAAAAAATTGTTAGCTGGCATTTAATGGAAGATGTGCTTGGATGGGTAGCTGTTTTAATTGGCAGCGTGGTTATGAAATTTTGGGATCTGCCAATAATTGACGCACTACTTTCGGTGGGGTTTACCCTCTTTATATTAATTAATGTGTTTAAGAATTTTATTGGCACTGTTCGAATTTTTCTTCAGGCAAAGCCTGAAAACATAGATGACTCTACCTTGATTGAAAAAGTTATAGCTTTAGCTGATGTTCAATCAGTACACGACACCCATCTTTGGTCGATTGATGGTGAAAAAACGGTGTTTACGTTGCACGTAGTTGTAAATAGTAAATTGCTAGAAAGTAGCATTATTGCACTAAAAAAATCAATTAGGCAAATTGGCCATCAACAAAAAATTGACCATATAACTGTGGAGGTAGAGTTTAAAGGCGAAGAGTGTAAACTAGAAGATTGCTAACTCAACATGGAGTAAAAAAACAAAAGGCTCTACCACAGAGCCTTTTGTAACTTAACCTAACCTATTATATGAAGAACTATATCTAAGACGACTCTCAGATACAAAGGTTTAACGGCTAACTAATATTTTTATTTTATTTACGGGTTTAATAAATCTGGATTTTCAAATTCATTTCCTATAACCTCGCAAGTATTTGCTTCATATCTACCAAAAGATTTCATTGTCATTTGTCGTTCTACATCTGTATACGACCACCCACCTCGGTTATTATCCCATACAATAATGTATTTTTTCGTGTCTAATTGAACGATGTCGCGCTGAAATACATCTGTGTTGTTCACATCCTTTTGACCAGTGTATTGCATTATTTCCATGTCGTCATCTTTAACGCCATCCATGTCTTTATCACTGTAAAACATAAACGAATGATTCTCTGTAGAAAACGATAAGGCTCCCGACTTGTACATGCGTTGGCTCTTTTTATTAAAAGCCCTAAACTTTAACTCAATATTAAGCATGCCGCAAATCTAACACTAACTCAAATTAAACTGCAAGCAAATAGGTTTATAGATTAAGTATTACTGGTCTACAAACTTTTGTTTGGATATGTAATTGTATTAATTTGAAAAGGGAATAAAAGGGATTGAAGAAATGAGTATTTATAATCTAAAGAAACATGACACTGATTGTCAGGAGATTATATTTTTTTAATTGACTTAACAAGTTATTGATTAGTTTAACTATTAGAGCTTAGCGATATAGTTCGCTGAGGAAATTAAGGTTAATTGCTTTTATCCTTTACTGAAAGCCCCAATATAAATTCAGATACGATTTCGGGATTATTAGGATAACCTGTTACGGCACTTATATTGATGTTTTTGGTTACTCGCTCCTTAGATTTTATGGTTTCTTCTACCATTTCTTGAATGATTAATCCCTCATCCGATATAAAATACACATCTCCTTCAGGACGTTTTAAAAAGCTTGCTTCGAAGTTTTTAAACACAATCGAAAGCTTAGCCTTCATCTTATCTGCAATGTAAAACGATTGAAAAGCTCCTGCTAAATCGGCTCCAATGGCGAGAGAACCAAAATACATAGATCCCAAGTGATTTTTGGTTCTCTTTCGTAACCGAATTTTAACAACCATTCGTTTATCTGTCAATTCTAACAATCTGGGTTTTACAAACCCAATTAATGGAATCTTAAAGAAACCGAATAACCAAAGCATTCTTTTTGCCTTTTTTAAATCACTCATATTATACCTACGTTATTTAATTCGCGTAAAGATAGCCGCATAATTGCTAGTATTTTCCTTAGTAAGAGCTGTAAATTCATCTGAGTTTGTAAACGAAATTAATAACCTGAGTTCGGGATAAGAAAACTATTATTTAGAGGGTAAAAAGGGTGTTTTTT
>CAZDQR010000319.1:0-3829 GCA_964507315.1 uncultured Roseivirgaceae bacterium | reverse complement strand
TAAAAAAAGCCTATTGGCTTTTTAGAGTGGTTAATAATAATTTATTGGCTAAGATTAGTACCAAAGCGGCTAATCTATCTTTACAAATGCATCTTCCTGTTAAAGGAATGATAAAGAAAACGGTATTTGAGCATTTTTGTGGTGGAGAAAGTATTGAAGAATCAAAAAGCACAGTGCATCTTCTTGCTAAGTATAAAGTGGGCGCAATCTTAGACTATTCGGTTGAAGGTAAAAATAATGAAGAGGCCTTTGATTCCACTTTGATGGAAACGCTAAGAACTATCGAAAATGCCAAAGGCAATACAGAAGTGCCTTATTGTGTTTTTAAACCAACAGGGATGGGCTCGGCCAATTTGATGGAGAAAGTACAACTAGAACAAACCCTTTCTGAGGAAGAACAAAAATCGTTTGAGAAAATTAGAGGAAGATATTTTGCCGTTTCGCAAGCTGCATTTGATAATGATGTACGGTTGTTGATTGATGCCGAAGATTCTTGGTATCAAAATACGGTGGATGCTTTGGTGTACGAAATGATGGAGCAGTTTAATAAAGAACGTGCCATCGTATTTAATACGTATCAAATGTACCGATGGGCTAGTCTGCAAAATATGAAAGATGCTCATAAATCTGCATCTAAAAATAATTTTATTCTTGGAGCCAAATTAGTGCGTGGTGCTTACATGGAAAATGAACGAGAACGAGCCAGCATAAAAGGTTACCAAGACCCTATTTGTGTAGATAAGCCAACAACAGATAAAAGTTATAATGATGGGCTTAAATTCTGTGTTGAAAATATGAGTAACACAGAATTATTTAATGGGTCTCATAATGAAAACTCTAATTTATATTTAACAGAGTTACTTAAAGAGCATAATATCTCTAAAGATGATAAACGCGTGTTTTTTGCCCAGCTCTATGGTATGAGCGATAATATCTCTTTTGTGCTTGCAGATGCTGATTATAATGTGGCTAAATATGTGCCTTATGGCCCTGTTAAATTTGTAATGCCATACCTCATCCGTAGAGCAGAAGAAAACACTTCAGTTGCCGGGCAAAGTAGTAGAGAATTAAAGCTTCTAGCCTCAGAAATGGATAGGAGAAAGCAAGAACGTAATAATTAGTATTACTTGTGCGTAATTGCCATTAACAATTAGTTGATTTTTCAACCGGCAATCAGTATTCTTCCTTATTTTTGCACCCGATCTTATTTGGGTCATAAAATTTTTTAGAATATGCAATTAAGCGAGCAAGAATTAGTACGTAGAAGTGCTAAACAGCAACTTGAAGAATTAGGAATTAACCCTTATCCTTCTGAGTTATACCCCGTAACCCATTATGCCTCTGACATTAAACAGGCCTTTGATGAGTCTAAGACAGATGAATTTAAAGAAGTAACATTAGCAGGCCGTTTAATGAGTAGAAGAATTATGGGTTCTGCTTCCTTTGCAGAATTGCAAGATTCTAGCGGTCGTATTCAGTTTTATGTTCGAAGAGATGATATCTGCCCTGGGGAAGATAAAACCATGTATAATACAGTTTTTAAAAAGCTTCTTGATATTGGTGATATCATCGGAATTAAAGGCTTTGTTTTTAAAACACAAGTAGGCGAAACTTCCGTTCACGTAACTGAACTTAAGGTGTTAACGAAATCGTTAAAGCCATTGCCAATTGTAAAAGAAACCACAGATGCAGCTGGTAATAAGCAATTGCACGATGCTTTTACCGACCCAGAAATGCGCTACCGCCAACGCTATGTTGATATGATTGTTAATCCTGAAGTGAGGGAAACATTTAAGCAGCGCACCAAAGTGGTTAATACCATGCGTAATTTTTTAGCTGATAAAGATTATCTTGAAGTGGAAACTCCGATTCTACAACCCTTATATGGGGGGGCAGCTGCAAGGCCATTTAAAACTCATCATAATACCTTAGATATGACTTTATATCTAAGAATTGCCAACGAACTTTACCTAAAAAGATTGATTGTAGGTGGATATGATGGCGTTTTTGAGTTTTCTAAAGATTTTAGAAACGAAGGCATGTCTAGGTTCCATAACCCAGAGTTTACGCAAGTAGAACTTTATGTTGCCTATAAGGATTATAATTGGATGATGAATCTGGTGGAGGAAATGATAGAGCAAGTTGCACTTGATTTACATGGATCGACCAAAGTTCAAGTAGGCGAAAATGTGCTTGACTTTAAACGCCCTTGGAAACGATACACCATGTTCGAAGCTATTGAACATTTTACTGGTATAGATATTTCTGAAATGGATGAAGCGGAACTAAGAGCTACGGCTACTAAGCTACATGTGCCTATTGATGAATCTATGGGTAAAGGCAAATTGATTGATGAGATTTTTGGGGAGAATTGTGAAGCACAACTTATTCAACCCACTTTTATAACGGATTATCCAGTAGAAATGTCGCCATTGGCGAAAAAACATAGAGACAAGGAAGGCTTGGTTGAGCGATTTGAAGCTATTGCTAATGGCAAAGAGATTTGCAATGCCTTCTCAGAATTAAATGACCCTATTGATCAACGTGCTCGTTTTGAAGAACAGTTGGAATTGGGCAAACGAGGCGATGATGAAGCCATGGTATTGGATGAAGATTTTTTACGGGCCATTGAGTACGGCATGCCACCTACCGCGGGTTTAGGCATTGGAATTGATCGATTATCTATGATTATGACCAATTCAAATTCTATTCAAGATGTGTTGTTTTTTCCTCAAATGAAACCAGAAAAAAAGCAAACTGTTGTGCTTACGGATGATGAAAAGATTGTGTTTGATATTCTGCAAGGAAAAACAAAAATGGAGTTGGCTGAGTTAAAAGAAGCCGCAGGCTTAAGTAATAAAAAATGGGATAAAGCCATTAAAGGGTTAACCGCTAGCAAGCTTGCCAGAGTAACTAAAATCGATAATTTACTAGAAGTAGAGTTGATTTAATTTTACTGCTACCCATAATATGTAGCTATCCATCTTTTTGAAATAAAAGCCTTTAAGCGATATAGTCGTTATGGCAATAAACCTTAAGGGCTTATTTCTGTTAATAACTAAAGTTATCTGAGGAGTTTCGTTTTTTCGAAAGTTTTAGATCTTGTAGTAACGAAGATTTTGCCTTAATAGTAAAATTGTAGGATTGATTACGGCCTGTAGGTATCCAGCTTAAGGTCATATCCCAGCAATGTAAATCTCTAACAATATTAAATCTGGGTTCGTTAAATTTCTTTTTGGCAAAGTCATAACCCGATTGATACGTTAATTTCCACTTTTCGGTTATACTAATATCTCCATTAAACCGTAATGACTGAGTAACCTTCCCTTCTTTAAAGCCGATCCTTGTAACATTTACATTATATGTAAGTCTAATACTCCATGGCACATTAAAATCTACGTAAAGGTCAGGGTTCGCTATAAATTCACTTAATTCGGCCTCCTCTTTACCCGTGTTTGCAATTATGTTTTCTGCCCCATCTGCCATACTCCTATTGGAATTGGAGGAGCTACTGCTTTCACCTTTTCTACTGCCTTGAAAACCAGTATTTATAGAAACATTGAACTTAGAAAATTGCCCTAGTCCTTGTCCATTATTCCAAGTAAATTGGTCTAGCCTTTGTTGAATTATTTTTTCATTTTCTTCTCCTTCAAGCTCAATGCTATCTAATCTATAGACATAAGGATCAATAGTGCCGCTAAAATTTATGCTCAACCCACTTGTTTTAATCGAGCTACTGAGGCTTTTATTTTTAAGTAAATCGGTAGTAGCTCGCAAACTAATATTCGATAACCTAAACTCTTCTGCAGCTAAATTATAGCTGGTACTC
>CAZDQR010000318.1:0-3832 GCA_964507315.1 uncultured Roseivirgaceae bacterium | reverse complement strand
TCTCCCGATTAAAGTTGGAAGTGAATTTGAAATAATATGTGCGGTTAGGATTAATAGATCGCAATTCTTCCATTACACCTTTAAACTCCTTAGGGGTATTTTCATTGCCAATGGTAGTAGGTAGAATTTCTACTGGTTCGAAGTGGCAAGAAAAGGTGAAGAATAAAATACTTAGAAAAGGAATAGAAAAATAAGGTTGGTATAAGGCTTTTAAACTAATCCTTTTCTGAATCATTTTAATACGTTTCTCCGTACTATGCAAACCAAAATAATGCACCACACCTGATACCGTATTTAGGTAAATGTTATTTAATAAGGTGTTTATATAAGCCCTTTTATCAATGCTTTTTACAACAGCGTGGTCGGCCAAATATTCGTGGTTTAAACGCATGTCTTTAGCTAAGCGGTATGTTAGTGGGCTAAACCAAAATACGATTTTATACACTTCCATTAAAAGTAAATCAATCGAATGGTATTGTGAAATATGTGCTCGTTCGTGAGAAATAATGGCACTCAACTCTTCCTCGGTTTTATCTTTCTCATTTAAGAATACATACTTATAAAATGAGAAGGAAGGCATTTTCCCATTCGTAAGCACAACTTTTAGATCATTGCTGTCGATGATTGTGTCTGAATTACTAATTAATGTTACCAACTTATATAGTTTAACAATTAAGAAATACAATGAGGCAATAAGACCAATACCATACACAGTTATTAAAAATGCTAAGAAAGTATCTGATCCACTGCTTTCTGGTTGAGAAAAGGTGGTTATCTGGCTTATGATTATTGGCAGCTCGTAGATGGGTCCTAGTTCTACCAAGTTTGCTTTAAATAGTGTAAATGGTAAATTGATTAGTGGAATGAAAATAGAGGCAGTGCCGGTAAATAATAGATAATACCGGTTATAAGAAATGCATTTTTCGTTGCTTAACACCACTCTATAAAAAAGCAATAGCAAAGCAAGTACTAAACTAGACTCAACGATATAGTTAATCCAGCTAATCACTTTTGTTCAAATCTTTTTCAACTCTTTTCATCATTGCTTCCATTTCTGTTACATTCATCTTATTCTCTTTTGCGAAAAAAGAAACAAGGTCTTGGAATGATCCTTTAAAATACCGACCCATAAAGCTATTTAAGTAGTAATTAGAATATTCATCCTTATTAATAATAGGGAAATACTCATGTGTTTTACCATAAGCTTTAAAACTTACGAATCCTTTTTTCTCTAATATTCTAATGATGGTAGATACAGTATTATAAGCTGGTTTTGGGGAAGGTAATTTTGCAATTACGTCTTTTACAAAAGCTGTATTTAAAGTCCAAAGAACTTGCATGATTTGGTCTTCTGCTTTTGTTAATTCACGTATTGATTTCTTTTCGATGCTCATAGTTATTTATAGGATGTAGAATTTGATAAATTCCATACTGTCATTTATTAACTATAAGTATAGTTAATAAATATAGCAATAGCAAGTTATTAAAACTATAAAAGGCGACATTTTACAAAAATGTCGCCTTTTATGAGTATTGACTTAGATTATTTATGCTGTACCAGAATTCTTTTTTGAATAATTTGATCCTGTAACTCGGTTTGTATATAATACATGCCCGGAGTCCAGTTTAGACTTTGTAGTTCAAGTCGGCTACTACCTGCTTGCATTTGGGTATCATAAATTATTTTTCCTACTTGATCGAACACGGTTACTCTTGTGTTTTTTTGAACTGCATTTTTCAATTGTAGAATAATAAGTTCATTCGCAGGATTTGGCCAAACCGCAAACCCATTATTGCTTAATTCTTCGGATAAACTCGTAACAATATTAAAGTCTATAGGTGTAATATCTGCTTGGTAAATTTCTCTAGTAATCTCGTTTTGAACAAATACTACTACAGAAAGTGTATTGGGGTCATATACTTTAGAAGGGGCCCAAATATTAGTAACAGTTATACTTTCTCCTTTTAATAGTTGATCCTTAAATTTACGACCAGAGGCCGATGGTAACATTTTGCGAGCAACAAAGGTAAAGTTCTTTTCACCTGTTGGTGTTGTGGCGGCTTCGATTACTTCGTTTTCAAGAATAACAGTATGCACTATGTAATTTTCTCTAATGCTATTTATTGTAGCTTTTATGTTTGTCTTAAATTCTATATTAGACCCGTTAGAAGAAATTTCTGTTTCTATAATTAATGGCGACCTATTTAGCGATTGTACATTTATTGCTGTTGGCCCCCATTCTGTAAAGAAAAGATCAGGTTCAGCCGTGCCATCTATAGATACTCGTGGTGTATTGCTAATGCCATAATATAGAGCTCGTGCATCTCCATAAGGTGTGGTTGCAATTCTATTAGCTACACTACCTGAGTTTATGTGATAATTGATTACAGCTAATGTTGAATTTTTTAACTGTGTTCCTGCTATAGAATCATTTTCGAATAGGGTTTTTCCATCATCACTAATTTGCGAATTGGTAAAGTTTTCTAATAGCACTGTTCTTGTTCTATTGCCTATAAATACATCGTCAAAAGCAAACCCATTGAAATTACCTAAATTGTCTTCTCCTGATTTAAAAGCAATTCTAAATTGTACTTTACCAGATGGAGATGCTACTCCATCCAATGTGTGCTTCGCTCTTTGCCATTGATCAATAATTGATGTAGGGGCTATACTTCGATCTGAACCAGACCAACCATATTGACCTGTTTCTTGGCGATTACCACCTGAAATTTGTATTCCTCCTTGGTTAAACCATTTTTCTCCAGATCCTAATGTGCCAAGTAATTGCCATTTAGAACTATCAATACCATACTCGGTAGAGCCCGAAAGGTCTTGAGCTGTGTATTCAATTACAACTCCTGAGCTTAAATGTGCAAACTTTAGCATGGATATCATTGGCCGTTCTAAATTGCTAATATCGAATACTGGGCTGTACACATAAGATGTTTCATTATCATTATAAAAAGAATTAACTCCAGTTACCCAGAAATTATAATTTTCTGAACCATTATCGGGTATTGATTTTATACTATCTCCACCAGAATTACCAACTCCCCATGAAGAGCTGTTATCGTTATCCCAAGCAATCCAACCTGCTTCATCTGCAGAATTAGCGGCACCATCAAAATCCTCGTCATAAGCATTTGTCTCACTTAATGTAAACTCAGGCACTATAAAAATGTCTAACGATGTACTAACAGTACAATTTTTATCGGTAATAGCTGTTAGCGTAACTTTATGTATGCCAGTCGTAAAATTAGGATATTCATATACATCATTTAAATTAGCATTTTCGCCAAAAGTAAATACATCATCCATACTCCAAGCAATTGAATCTATTGTGGCGTTAGCATTACTAGGAGTTGTATTGGTAAATAGGGTAGGTGCGTCTACGGCAATTTGGCTATAGGTAAAGGAAGTTTCAGGGTTATTACCTATAGAGATAGAGTTAGAAGCCAAATCAGAAATACATCCTTTATCAGAAATTGTTAAAAGAGTTACATTAACTGATCTTGCATTTTCAAACGTATGAGTTGGATTTTCTAATTGCGAATCATCATTATTTGAATCATCATTAAATTGCCATTGGAAACTAGAACCGGCTAAAATATCGGATTCGTTTTTGAACTCAAGAATTTTATCCACACAACCATCTAAGGTCGATTTACCAAGAAGACTAAATGCCGCAACTGGTTTTGGGTTAATTATAAGAGTCATTGAACTAGAAACGATACAGGTAGATACTGAATTAGCATAAGAATATTCAATTTTAAACGTGCCAACTCCTTCACTTCCTACCAAACTAGTTGTATTAATAGTAATACTAAGGTC
>CAZDQR010000317.1:0-3877 GCA_964507315.1 uncultured Roseivirgaceae bacterium | reverse complement strand
TCAGATGTAAATGGTGATTATCGAGGAATGGATCAAAACATCCATAACGACTCAAGTAACACGACATATACGGTGTTTTCTTTATGGGATACATTTAGAGCAGCTCATCCCCTATACACACTTATTCAGCAAGAAAAAACCAACGAGTTCATCAACACCTTTTTAAAGCATTACGACCAAGGAGGCCGATTGCCGGTATGGGAATTATCAAGCAATGAAACAGAATGTATGATTGGCTACCATTCGGTTTCTGTAATTACAGATGCTTATAATAAAGGACTCACTGATTTTGATGCTAACAAAGCTCTAGAAGCCATGATTAAAGGTGCCAACCTAGATCATTTTGGGTTGGAATCGTATAAAAAATATGGATACATACGAGCAGCTGATGAATCTGAATCAGTTTCAAAAACATTAGAATATGCCTATGATGATTGGGCTATTGCACAGTTTGCTTTAGGTCAGGGCGATTCAGCAACGTATAAAGAATTTTCCCAACGGGCTCAGTCCTATAAAAACATATTCGACCCCAATACTGGCTTTATGCGCGCCCGATTAAATGGTGGTTGGTTTAAGCCATTTGAGCCTTCGGAAGTGAATTTTAATTTTACAGAAGCTAATGCTTGGCAATACTCGCTTTTTGCTCCGCAAGACATTACCGGCCTTATCGATTTATATGGAGGTGTAGAAAATTTCGAAAAGCAACTTGATGGTTTATTCTCGGCAAGTTCGGAAACCTCAGGTCGTCATCAAGCGGATATAACTGGACTTATTGGTCAATATGCACACGGCAATGAACCTAGCCATCATATGGCCTATTTGTATAATTACATTGGCAAGCCGTGGAAAACACAGGAGCGAATTAATCAAATTATTAATGAGCAATATTGGAATGGCCCAGATGGCCTCTCTGGCAACGAAGATTGTGGCCAAATGAGCGCTTGGTATGTACTAAGTGCTTCAGGTATTTATGCGGTAACACCAGGCTTGAATTATTATACAATTGGAGTTCCAGCTTTTGATGAAGTAACATACAACCTAGAGAACGGAAACTCTTTCACGTTTAAAGCATCCAATTTATCAGAAACCAATAAATACATTCAGTCGGCCTCATTAAATGGAGATAATTATACTAAGTCGTATCTGGCTCATTCAGACATAATGCATGGAGGAGAACTCGTATTTGAAATGGGCCCTACTCCTTCTAAGGAATTTGGAGTTGGAGCAGAAAACCAACCTTCTTCTGGTATTACTGGAACCCAAATTATCCCTATTCCTTTTATAGATGCAGAGAAAAAGACATTTACGGAAGCACTGCAAGTTAGCATTGGAAGCAATTGCAAAAATTGCATCATAGAATTTCAATTAGGGAATTTAAATGGCAATAATTGGGTAGAATATACACAGCCAATTACTGTAATGAACAGTACCACCGTTACAGCAGTTTCCGTAGACAAAAAGGGTAATAGAAGTAAACCTGTAACCAGCGAATTCCTAAAAATAAAATCTGGAAGAAGCATTACGCTTAAATCGGAATATGCCAACCAATATGCAGCTGAAGGTAATGGTGCACTAATC
Source organism: uncultured Roseivirgaceae bacterium (assembly GCA_964507315.1). Classification (GTDB taxonomy): domain Bacteria; phylum Bacteroidota; class Bacteroidia; order Cytophagales; family Cyclobacteriaceae; genus JAKISE01. The sequence goes on along the minus strand of CAZDQR010000317.1, from coordinate 2,299 downwards.
GACAGATTAAAAGGAAGCAATAATTTTAGAACTGGCTTTTGGCAAGGCTACCAAGGGCAGGATGTGGAAGCTATTGTTGATTTAGGTAAGATAGAAGATGTTAAACTAATTTCAGCCGGTTTCTTGCAAGACAACCGGTCTTGGATTTGGTACCCAGAACAAGTTGACTTCTACATTTCTCAAGATGGAAAGGAGTTTCATCACCTAAAAAAAATCAAGAACAAATTTAGTATTCGCAAGGAAGGCTCATTCACACAAGAATTTGGATTTGAAACCCAAGTTAAAGTGCGTTATGTAAAAATTGTGGCTAAAAACTTCGGTGTTTGTCCTGATTGGCATTTGGGTGCGGGAGGCCCAAGCTGGATTTTTGTAGATGAAATAACGATAGAGTAAAAACGACTAACGCAAGCGTCCGTTTGTGCTGATGGTAAGTACAAGCGGACGCTTGCGTTAGTATGGGTAAAATATTTAGGGCACAAGTGGACACTTGCGCCAGTATTCGATAGTTTATAAAATTAATATAGAGCATGAAAAAACACATTTTAAATTTACCCCTTATTGTTTTAGCATTTCTTTTCGTCTCTTGTGGCACTTCAACAAATCAAGAAGAACAATCTGAGATAAAACCATATAAAGTTCCCGTATACGCTTGGTTAGGTGGCCCAGAAGAAGCAACAGATGAGGAAATAAAAGAAAATTTTGCTGATTTAAAATCAAAAGGCATTGATGTGCTTATGTATAATGGAGGTCAGGATCCTGCTACTTACAAACGTGTTGGCAACATAGCCAAATCAGCAGGATTAGGATTTCAAGCTTGGGTACCTACGATGGTGCAAGCTATAAGGCCAGAGTTAAAACCAGAATGGTATGCCATCAATAGAAAAGGGGAATCTGCCTATGATAAACCTGCCTATGTTTCGCATTATCATTTTCTATGCCCTAGTAGAGAAGGTGTGCAGAACTACTTGGTAGATATGTACACCAAAATTGCTAAGGTTGAAGAAGTAGATGCCATCCATTTAGATTATATCCGTTTCCCAGATGTGATTTTGGCACGTGGTCTTTGGGATAAATACGGCTTAGTGATGGACAAAGAATACCCCGATTATGATTATTGTTATTGCGAAGTATGCACTACAAACTTCAAAGAACAATCAGGTATTGATATTACAACTGTTGAAGACCCAACTCAGGTGGCTGAATGGAAACAGTTTCGTTATGACCTAATTACGAATATGGTGAGTTTATTAACCGAAACTGTTCATAACGAAGGCAAAAAGATTAATGCGGCAGTGTTTCCAGGCCCTTCCACCGCTAAAAAACTAGTGCGGCAAGAATGGAATAAATGGCCTTTAGATGGCTTCTTTCCTATGAATTATAATGATTTCTATTTGGAAGACACCCAATGGATTGGAGAAGTGACTAAAGAAGGAGTGACAAGCCTTAATAATAGTAAACCTGTAATTAGTGGGCTATTCATTTGCCCCGACCCTGCCAAAAAGAAGCTAGAGCCCGACCCTGAAAATCATGGTCTATTACCCGAAGAATTAGAAGCTGCTATTCAACAATCTATGCAAAATGGTGCTGCAGGTATTTGCTTATTTACACCTGGCAGAATGACCAAAGAACATTGGCAAGTGTTTGAAAAAGCTATTTATAAAAAGTATTAATACATGTATTCTGGCATTATTGAATAAAAAAAATGAAAAACATCCTCTATTTACTAATTATTATAACTTCTGTTATTAGTTCGTGCAAACCAAGTGCCCCGATTGAAAAAAATGATTCAATTGTAGGAACTTGGAAATTAGTTTCTGGATTAATAATTAAAGGAAAGGATAGTGTATTAACTGATTACACCCACAATCAAGAAATGATAAAGATTATTACCAATACTAACTTTGCTTTTTTTAGGCACGATCTAACAAAGGGACAAGAACCTAATCCAATCTTTGTGGCTGGAGGTGGAAGCTGCGTAATAAAGGACAATAATTACATTGAAAACCTTGAATACTGTAATTACCGTGAATGGGAAAATAATTCGTTTGAGTTTACATACTATATCAGTGGAGATACACTAATTACTCAAGGAGTTGAAACAGTTGAAGAGCTAAAGATTGATCAATTTAATATTGAAACCTATATTAGAATAAATTAGATATCAAAAAATTATTTACATCCACCCACAATTACAGGGTCAATTTTACGTTTTTTGAATAGTTTTTAATCAACACAAATAAAAATGAATAGAGATAGTCATTTAGGCACATACTAATTTAGAGTGTTCAATATTCTCAGC
>CAZDQR010000316.1:0-3884 GCA_964507315.1 uncultured Roseivirgaceae bacterium | reverse complement strand
TGATCTATAACTTCTACTTGTCCAGATGATTTTAGATTAGAATACACCATTTTTAGCTGTAAATGGATGCTTTCCATATCAGAAGGCGAAAAAAGTACGGTTTCCCAAAGGGTATCTTCGCCTTGCGAATCGTATAGTGCTATGGCACTGGTGTAGCGTGTAAGTTCTTCGTAATCAATGGCATCTGAGTTTCGTTCCCTATCAGCTAAATAGCTGCGTAACTGTTCATTAATTGGGTATAAGAGTTTCTTTTTTGTAATAAGTGCCATTAAAATCAAAATTACAACGAAATAACTATTGTTAATGTAGTTTAACTAACAAGGGTCTAATTCCGGCTTTACCGAATTATAACCCAGACTCACCGATTAGTGTTATATAGGGTTGAATTATAGCTCTACGTTTGAAGCATCATTTAAAACTCAAACAATTATGTCAAAAGAACAATCAAAAAATTTTACCGTAGGAATTCTACTTATCGTATTTGGAGGCATCTTTCTTGCCAAGAACATGGGCCTAATCCCATCTGATATTTTTCACCATGTATTTAGGTGGTATAGTTGGTTAATAGGCATAGGAATAATAATTTTAGCTAAGCACCCAGGCAAGGCTTCGGGCTATGCATTAATAGCTGTTGGTGGTTTCTTTATGGCCAGAGATTTTGATATTATTCCTTATGTTGAAATGAGGTTATTATGGCCACTAATATTAATTGGAGCAGGAATCTATTATTTAATCCAACAACAAACTAAGAATTCGCCTAATGGAGAAAAGCCAGATGGCAGTATGGATTTTATAGATGACACCAATGTATTTAGCGGAGGAGATGTTGTAATTGAATCCGATAATTTTAAAGGAGGCCGTGTTTCTTCTATGTTTGGTGGTGGAAACTATAACTTAACTAAATCCAAATTATCACCCGATAATAATAATGTGCTCGATGTATTTGCCATGTTTGGTGGGAGTAATTTTATTGTACCAGCAGATTGGAATGTACGCATAGAGGTAACAGCAATATTTGGCGGATTTAGCGATAAGCGTGTTATTTCTAGCCAATCAGCAAATGTTGATGGCCCTAAAAAAGAGCTATTCATTAAAGGGTTTGTAATGTTTGGCGGGGGAGAGGTAAAAAGTTATTAAGGTTGAAAACTCAGGTCAAAAGCTAGGAACCTCCTACTCAAAGGTTTCTAGCTTTTTTGTATTTGTTATATCTTTATGTTTAATCATACATTGTGCTAAATCCAATTACACGTACACCTAGATATCTATCTGGCTATTTTAGCATTTGGCTAGTGTTTGCGCTTATTCACGCAAGTATTTTATATTTTATTGTGGCAATAAGCCTCAATGCTGCAGTTGCAGATGCGGCTCTATTTAATTTATTATTGAGTATGATGGGCTTGGCTATTTGGCCTCTCGTTAGCTTTTCTAGTTTAGGTCAAGCGCAATTATTAAATACTCTAATAACACATATTGCTGGGGCTTTGGTTTTAATCGGAGTTGTTCTTTTTGTGCTGTACAATGCGTTAGGTGCTATGTTTATCAACAATACTGTTTATACTGAGTTTTTAAACAATTCACTTTTTTGGAGGGCTGCCCTAGCTACCATTTTGTACGTATTAGTAGCACTAAATTATTATGTGGTAATTTATAACCAAGAGTTTAAAACTCGAAAAATTCAAGAATCAGAACTTAAGCAATCATTAAAAACGGCAGAGCTAGATATGCTTAAATCGCAGCTAAACCCTCATTTTATTTTTAACAGTTTAAACTCCATTAGCTCACTAACCTTAACTAACCCAGAAAAAGCACAAGAAATGGTTATTTCTCTATCGGAGTTTTTAAGGTATTCGATTAAGCCTAATCAGGAAAAGCTAATTCCATTACAATTAGAGCTGGATGCGATAAACCAGTTTATCTCCATAGAAAAAGTTCGGTTTGGTGATCGGTTACAAATTGAAATTACTTGTAATGATACTTGTAAAGAAAAGATGGTTCCTCCACTAATTATTCAACCACTTATAGAAAATGCAATTAAGTATGGATTGCACGAATCCTTAGTACAAACAGCTATAAAAATTAAGTGTACATGTGCTACAGATGTACTGGTTATTGCCGTAACAAACAATTACGATAGTAAAGCTGTACCAGCAAGGCAATCCGGTATAGGTCTAAAAAATGTAACTAACAGGTTAGCTCTATTATTTGGTGCTAATGATTTGATACAAATCGAGAAAAACGATAATATCTTTAATGTAAGGTTAACAATTCCACAACAAGCCTAAGTTTTTTATGAACATACTAATTATAGATGATGAGCAGCCAGCTAGGGATTTAATGGCTAAATATTTAGAAAATAGGAGTGGAGTTGAAATTACAGAAGCATCCAATGGGTTTGAAGGGTTAAAACTTATGAATGCAAACAGTTATGACGTGGTTTTATTAGACATTCAAATGCCAAAGCTTACAGGCTTTGAAATGCTGGAGTTAATTGATAATCCTCCGCCAATTATATTTTGTACTGCATACGATGAATTTGCCATTAAAGCATTTGAAAAAAATGCCATTGATTATTTATTAAAGCCATTTTCGAAACAGAGATTATTGGCTGCACTAGATAAAGCCGCTAATGCAGACTCAAGTAATGCTCAGGAGGCTTTAAGCAGTGGCTTATTACAAGAGCAGTTAAATAGAATTGTTGTTAAGAATGGAAAAACTATAGATATAATTCCTGTAGATGATATTTGCTATTTGCAATCTCAAGATGATTATGTTGAGATACACGCTAATGGAAAGAAGTACCTTAAACAACAACGGTTAAAATTTTACGAATCAGTATTAAGCCCAGATGTTTTTGTGCGGGTACATCGCCAGTTTATTTTAAATGTTACTACCATAAAGAAGATGGAAAAGTTTGGCAAGGAGTCTTACATTGCTGAACTAAAAAATGGCGAGAACATCAGTATTAGTGCCTCTGGTTATTTACGCTTAAAAGAAGTGTTAGGAATGTAAATTGAATTTTTAATGATGCTTGTTTTAAGAAATTATCAAATTGAGCTTTAATTAATGGCTACATAGCTTTAAATTAGCCGATTAAATAGACAAGATGAGCAAAGTAATTATTAGTAGTTTCGAAGAGTTTAATACATTTCTAGGTGAGAATATTGGTTCTTCGGACTATTTGGCTATTTCTCAAGATCGCATAAATAAATTTGCTGATGCTACCTTAGACCACCAATGGATTCATACCGATCCTGAAAGGGCAGCTAAAAGCTCATTTGGCAGTACTATAGCCCATGGGTATTTAACGCTCTCTATTTTACCCTATTTATGGGAGCAAATTGCCGAAATTCGTAATATTAAAATGATGGTAAATTATGGAATCGAAAGCCTGAAATTTGCTGAACCAGTATTGGTAAATGATGAAGTACGGCTTCATGCATCGTTAGAAACTTTAACTGATTTGAGAGGTACTACCAAATGCATTTTGGGCGTTAAATTAGAAGTTAAAGGCAAGAAAAAACCAGCTTTAAAGGCTAATTTAGTGTTTCTGTACCATTTTAATGAGTAAGAAAAAGATGCGTTTTCATCATATAGGCTATCTTCATTCAATTAATTAACTTTGATCTATGAATACTGAGACTAGAAAAATGCAGATAATGAATTGGCTTTCAGCACTTAATAATGAATCAGTTCTTGATCGAATCGAAGAATTGAAGAAGGAAACACAAAGGGCAATTCCATCCGAAATTTATTCATTGTTAGATTCCTCAAACTCGTGCAATAGATCTGAATTAATAAAGCACACAACTGTTAGAGACCTTTTAGGGTACTGTGTAGGCTTCCCCTTTTTAGGACTGGTTAAAAGTAGAGAATTCTCATTATTT
>CAZDQR010000315.1:2061-3899 GCA_964507315.1 uncultured Roseivirgaceae bacterium | reverse complement strand
GGGCTCGGTAGAACGGGTAAGCTTTGGGCGTTTGAGCATTTTAATGTGCAACCAGATATTGTGGTGTTAGGTAAAGGTTTATCTGGAGGTGTTTATCCTATTAGTGCTACCGTAATTGATAAAAAATTAGAAAGCGTTTTTCACAAAGACCCATTTATACATATTTCCACTTTTGGAGGATCAGAGCTAGGGTGTAAAGTGGCAAGCAAGGTGCTTGAAATATCTTCTCAACCTGATTTTTTGAAGCAAGTAAATGAATTATCTGAACAGCTTAAGGCTGCATTGCAAGAATTACAAAAAAAGCACAAAGCGATCTTTAAGGGAGTGCATGGAAAAGGGTTAATGTTAGCTTTAGAACTTAGTAGTGAGTTGGCTGGCCCAGTGCTTACCAAAACGGCATACGATAATGATCTGCTTCTTATATATGCAAATAACGATACTCATAGGGTGCAGTTTTTACCTCCGCTGGTAATGAAAGAATCTGATATTCCTCTTATTATGGAGCGATTAGATAAGGCGTTGAAGCAGTTGAAGAAATTATTGCCATTGGTTAAAACAAAAAGGGCTTTAGGTTCAATATTTAAGTAAAATGGATAAGCATCAAGAAATTCTACAACAATTTGAAGATGGGCTCAACCCTCAATCCCCAGAAAAATCCAAAGTAAAGGCTGAAGTAAAAGGATATGGTGAAATTTCATCGATTTTTTCAGTGGAGGGGATTCCAAATTGGATTTTTAAGCGGCTTCCACTTTTTAATACGAATGAGCAAGCCGAGAATTATGTGGTCAACTATAATCAGTACATTATATCATTAAAAAAGGCTCAAATTAATGTACCTAATGACGGCACCTACATTGTTGCTGGCGAGAAAGTAGTGCTCTATGTCGGGCAAGAAGAATTTAAGAAGGAAGAGTTTTGCCATAATTTACTCCACACTCTTTCTAATGATGAATCATTAAAAATGATTGAGCAAATTTTAGTAGAAATTGCCAAAATATTTAGTTTCAACAAAGAGCAAAATCCTGCCATAGAACTAAGTATTGATGGCCAGGTTTCTAATTGGGCTAATGTAAATGACACAATAGTTTTTGTGGATACAAGCACTCCTTTGCTCAAGCAAAATGGCAAGGAACAGCTAGATCCTGAATTATTATTAAACAGTACTCCTGGTGCTTTAAAATGGCTGATTCGCAAGTTCTTTTTGCAAGAAGTAATGGATCGATATTATGATATGCGATTAGTTTATATCGACTTGATTGCCAACTTACATAAAGAGCAAAAGCCAGCACTGATTCCTGCTGTTATTGAGTTAGCAAATAGACTGTTGCCAGTAGAAATTGAACCAATTTCTGTGAAAGAGGTAACCTCTTATTACAAAGAGGATAAGTTTATTTGGCAGCTGTTTCTTGTATTACGAAAGATGGATCGATGGTTTACCAATACGATATTTAGAAAGCGATACCAATTTATTTTACCAGGTAAAACCAAGCGATAATTATGTGTGATACGTTTGTTGCTTTACCCAGTGTTACTTCAGATGGTTCTGTCATCTTTGCTAAAAATAGCGACCGTGAAGCCAATGAAGAGCAGCTTTTAGAGCATTATCCTGCCAAAAACTTTGAAAAAGGCGAAGAGCTGGCTTGCACTTATATTTCCATAAAGCAGGTTCTTCAAACAAATGCAGTAATTGTCTGTTGGCCTTATTGGATGTGGGGTGCCGAAATGGGGGCCAATGAACACGGTGTGGTTATTGGCAATGAAGCTGTTTTTACCAAATTTCCAGTAAAAAAAGAAGGCGTTCTTACAGGCATGGATTTGGTAAGGCTTGGCTTGGAACG
>CAZDQR010000315.1:0-1961 GCA_964507315.1 uncultured Roseivirgaceae bacterium | reverse complement strand
ATGATTTTGATGAAATTCATCCTAAAGCAGAAGCCTTTGCTCGTAATAAAGGCTGGGTAAAAAAACAATTTGGATTTGCTTCCTCCTTTTCTGATAAACTATTTACAAGGTTTTCAGATTGTAAATTAAGAAGGGCTCAGTCGGATGGCTTCTTAGATTCTACCTCCAAAGTTACTGTTGAATCTGCTATGTCGCATTTACGCTCCCACCATAAAGAGCCTTATAGCCCCAATAGTCACTTACTAAGCAGTTCTATTTGTGCACATGCTGGTAACTCAGTTACCCGAAATGCAAGCCAAACCACGGGCTCATTGATTGCTCACTTAACAAAGGAGAACTCGACTTTTTGGCTAACCGCAACTTCGGCTCCGTGCCTATCATTGTTTAAACCTGTGTGGTTTAATAAAGAAGTGCTGCCTCCTTTAGGTGAAAAAGAAAGCTTTTGGTGGAGTTTTGAGCAGCTTCATAGAGCTGTGTTAATGGATTATAAATGGCGTTCGTCTGAGGTAAAAAAAGAGCAAAGGTTTTTACAACAAACACTTCTTGATTTAGTGTATAACGAAGGGGAAAGAAGTTTTGGCGTTACCAAAGAAGCATTTAAAAGAGGGCAAAAACTAAATAAAGGTCTGCTTGAAAAAGTAACAGCGACTGCAATAAAGGGGAAGCCTAATTTCTATTATAGATCGTATTGGAACAGGTTGAATAAGAAAGCAGCCTTGTAAAATGTATTATTAAAACATGCCCCCTAGCCCCTGTCAAGATAGGAATTGCCCATAGAGTTACAGGTATAGAAATCCTCCCTCAAAGGAGGTGTTCAAAGGACAGTGAGAATGTTAGCTCCTAATATTAACATATCTATGACAATTGTGCTGAGAAGTTAAATATTCCTATTGAGAACTCTTTTTTATCTGTTCTATTATACTTGTAAACTCTTCTACATCAAACACAATATCGTCTTCGCCAACTTGGTCGAAAGGGTTCTCTAAATGGCTTTGAATATTATCCAAACTCACTAAAATAAAACTAAATATGATGGGCAATAAGTACTCTAAATTGGGTGAGTAATTCTCTGCTACTGAGGCAAAATATGGGCCATAAAGTATAGGAAACGTGTAGATAAACACCTTGCTATAAGCACGCAAAGTAATGGGTGTTCGATAACGTAAAATGGTATTTAAATTTTCTACATCTACGGTAATTTTGCTTATGTATTGGCTAATTCGCGAAATCTCGCCTGAGGGTAGTTCTAATATTCTAAACCGTTTCATTAGCAGAGAAAGCTCCGATATTTTTTGATAAATACCAATCTGGTTTTCTTCTTGGCCAGTAATAAAAATATCTCTTATTGAGCTATACACATCCAACAGTTTGGCTTTTACTTCTTCCTCAAAATCTTCATTGCCTTCTAACCAATCTCTAGAGGCTAGGTAAATGGCGAGTACGTGGGCTTTAAAATCACTCAACATCCATAGTGCACGATAGGCGCTATCAATGGAAAACACTACTGGAAATACAATAGCTATACCAACGAGAGTTAACGGAAACTCCGCAATTATATTATAATAACTACAAAGCCAAGTGGTGGCAATAGCTAAGCTGGTTACAATAAGCGTTTTGTAATTGATGATAAGGTATAAGCTTCTGAGAATTTTCATTTGGAGTAATTTGAATGCGAAAGTAGAAATAAACCTTGGTGTAAAGAAAGGTTTGGCACTGATTAAAAGAAACTTATAACCTTTTCAATCAGCCAAAAACTAGCCATGCTTCCAATGGCATATGGTCTACTGTAAAAGTTTAGATTAGTATTATTTTGAAGTATAGCGAATGGAATAAAACACTTATTTTCTGCCAGCGAAATTGATTAAATAACCCACTACGAAAAATGCAAAAGCAACTAAACTGATAGGTGGTAATCCTCCATTCCAACCTGAGGGGTTCATCCACCCTTTGTAGCCCATAAA
>CAZDQR010000314.1:0-3912 GCA_964507315.1 uncultured Roseivirgaceae bacterium | reverse complement strand
CAGACAATATTATAATGTTTGGATCGGCAGGTAAATCTTTTGGCATTCCTGGTTTAGTAGATTCATTTATATATACGCCAAACCCAACCCTTAAAAAAACAATACAAGAGCGTATAATGCGATTTCATTTAGGTAAAAGTAATGCCTTTGGAAATGCTGCATTAAAAACAGTTTATACCCACGGATATAAATGGCTAGATACAAAAATAAACTACCTTGAAAAAACAGTGAATGCTATAGAAGCTTATTTAGCAAAAAATATTCCTGATGTAGGAATTATTAAACCAGAAGGAACTTACCAAGTATGGCTCGATCTTAATAAAGTAACTAAAAACGATGAAGAGCTTAAGGAGCTACTTTATAAAAAGGCAAAATTGGGCATTACGCTAGGAACAGAATACGGTATTGGAGGTAAGGGCTATGCCCGCATGAACATTGCTTCTCCTCGCCCAATGATTTTAGAAGCACTAAAGAGTTTAAAGAAAGCTCTACAGTAGTTTTAACATTACCCAAACTTACTAATCTGCTCTAGCTTAGTTTCGTCTAATACTTTTATTATTCGCCCTTTTTCTTCTATTATTCCTTCCGTTTTTAGCTGTGTACACATACGAGAAATACTCTCGTGTGAGGTTGAAATAATATCGGCCATATCTCTTTTACTAATGGATAAAGCAAAAGGATTTTGTTCATAAATATTATTTTTCAAATAGAGTAAGAACTCTGCAAAACGACCGTGAATTTGTTTTTGGCTTAACGATTGTACTCTGTCGTATAATTTAATCATATCAAAATTGATATATTTTATTATACCAGCACCAAAGGCAGCATTTTGATATACGAGTTCTTCAAATATTTTAAGGTCCACCAAGCATACTTCCGTATCTTCAAGCGCCTCTACACTATACTGAAAAACATTTTGTTCAAAAAGAGATTGTAGTCCGATGAAATAACCATTTTTTTCTACAGAAATTACTGTAGGGTGTGGCTTAGTTTCCAAATAAAATTTAACCAATCCCTTTTTTATAAAAATCAGATGAGAGATAAAAGCTCCTTGCTTACAGATAATTTCACCCTTGCCATAAGTTAGTTCCGTTCGGTTTTTATCCACCTTTACCATTTGTTCTTTGGTTAAAGCTTTAAATGGGCCCGACATACAAGAGCAATTATAACATTTAACAAATATTTGTTGGATAGCCATAATATCTTAATCGTTAGATTCAATTATAGAATTGATCTACATCAACTCTTTGTATGACAAAGGTAAACATCGAATTTGAGCACTGAAAGGACATTTATCAGCTTTTAACCTAACCTAAATGTACCTTTGAATTGTTATCAATGTCTCCCAGATTATTGATTTCGGTCACAAAAGAGTCACAAATTTAGAGCGTATGAGAAAAACTGTAACCATAATACAGTCTCTCTTTCCTAACGGAAATAAAACATAAAGAGATAGGTATCTATGGGCTTAACATTCTTCCTTCATAGAAGAATTTATTGGTTGTATAACCATCTAAAAAAAGTATAACATTAAACGTATTATCATGAAAACATTTAAAAGATTTTTAATTTGGATAGCTATTTTGCCGATGGCAGTAGTTATAAGTTGTAAAGACAATGACCCAGTTGCTTCAAACCAAAATTATGCAGACCTAACTGAATATATGGTTGCGAGCAATTTAGATTTAGACGATGTACTAACTAGCTGGATAGTAGCTCCACCTGCTGACGTTGCAGATGTTGGTACTTTCTTAGCTGATTATTATGTAATAGACATAAGAAAAGCTTCTGATTTTGACCTAGGTCATATTGAAGGTGCAATAAACTCTACCTTAGCTACTATTATTGCTGACGCAACTAACGCCAACAAACCTATATTAGTTGCATGCTATACTGGTCAAACAGCATCGCATGCAGTTGTAGCCCTTCGATTAAGTGGTTACCCAACAGCTAAAGTTCTTAAATGGGGAATGAGTGGTTGGAGATCAGATTTGGCAGGTTCATGGTTAGCTAATTCTGGCAACGACAATGGAGTTATTGGAATAGGCAATGTTAATTGGGTAACAACTGGTAGTGCGAGCCCTCAATCATTTAATGATCCAGAATGGACTACTACTGCAACTACTCCGGCAGAAATATTGGCTGAAAGAGTTACACTAATGACCACCAAAGGATTCCAAGGTGTGCCTGCCCAAACCGTTTTAGATGCTCCTACAGATTATTATGTAAATAATTTTTGGGAACAAGCGGATGTTGACCATTATGGTTGCATAAATTCTGCCTTCAGAATAAAACCATTAACTATTGAAGGCGGACAGTTTAGTAATTATGATCCATCTAAAACAGTTGTTACTTATTGCTGGACTGGCCAAACTTCCTCTATGGTTACAGCCTATTTAACTGTACTTGGGTTTGACGCAAAAAGCTTGAAATTTGGGACGAATAGTATGATTTATTCAACCCTCGAAAGTCACAAGTTTGTTCAACCAATTGTTGACTTACCTGTGGTGACCGATTAGCTCGAGCCACGAGAACCGCTGGGGTACCCCCAAGTGCCCCACGGTTCTTTATTTCCATGATGACATTATTTTTTCATGGATTTAAATTAATTACTACTTAAACACTAAACAGATGAAAAGGATCTTAATAATAGCATCCATGGCAGCGCTTAGCATTTTTTTAACTCAAAATGTTGCTGCCCAAGGATGCGATACACCCAGCGAAGAAGGATTAACCGTTTTTGGATATATTCAGCCTGAACTAGATTTTAAATTTGGAGAAGAAACCTCTGCAGCTTTCGGATTTAGAAGAGCCCGATTAGGCGTAATGGGCAATGTACCTTACGATTTTAGCTATTATGTATTATTAGAAATGAGCCCATTTTTAAATCCAAATGAGACAGGCACGTTTTTATTAGATGCATTTGTAACCTATAATAGGTTCAACTTTTTTAAAGTGTCAGTTGGCTCATTCAAATACCGATTTGGTAGAGAGCTTAGCATGGCTTGCCATAGTTTATATACCATCAGAAGATCAAGGTCTGTAGATGAACTTACTGCAGGATTAAATGGCGGGAATAGAGATTTTGGTATTATGTTTTTAGGCGGAGACGCAACTAACTTAATCAATTACCAAGTTTCTCTAACCAATGGATACGGTGTGCTTGATACGAAGGATAATGATTTATTTAAAGCCTATAATGTAACAGGAAGAATGACTGTTCAACCTATTAAAGGATTATTTTTAGGAGCAAGTGGAAGGTATAGTGTAAACCCACCTAGTAGTGCCGATGTAAAAGATGATGATACTAAAGTGCGCTGGGGTTTTGATGCCCAGTATACCTATAAAAACTTTACTGTTTTTGGAGAATACATTGATGGTAAGGATGAAGGCTCCTACACTGAAGGTGGTGGATGTGATGGCAACCCTGTAACCAAAACAGGTATCCAAAATGCAGATGGTTTTTATGTAATGGGTGTTTATAGGATTGGAAAAATAGAACCTGTCTATAAATTCGAAGGATTTAACACCTCTAAAGGAGAAATAGGATCTGATATCACTAAAGATGAAAACTCCTTTTGCCATACCGTTGGCTTAAATATTTACCCCAATGATTGGACACGTATTCAAATGAATTATATTTATTCCACAGAAGATCCGAAGGAAATTAAAAATGATGCATTAATGATTCAGCTTCAAGTTAAATTTTAAAGAATAAGAAAATGAAAAATATTAGAATAGCCTTTGTATTCATCTTATCGGTAGTACTCACTACTGGCTTTGTTCGAGCACAAGATGTAATATCAGCTAAAGAATTACAGAACTATTTAAAACAAGATAATACAATCTTAGTTTCAGTACAGAAAACAGCCGATTATGGCAAAATTCATATTACAGGATCGGTTCATTTGG
>CAZDQR010000313.1:0-3912 GCA_964507315.1 uncultured Roseivirgaceae bacterium | reverse complement strand
TTTGAGCTTGAAATAATTTAACAACTATGTTTACAGATTTTCCTGGTTGGTGGGACGCACTAGAGACGCTCGAAAAAATATATTGGGGCATAGCGATTCCTTTTACTTTTTTCTTTTTACTACAAATTATACTTACTTTCTTTGGCGGAGATGTACCCGAAGATGGAGGTGCTGATTTTGATGTTGAAACCGATGACGGCATTGGATTTCAGTTCTTTACCCTCAAAAGCCTAGTTGCCTTTTTTACCATTTTTGCCTGGGCAGGAATTGCTTGCCTAGATTCTGGTTTAAGCAACGGTGCTGCCATGGTCATTTCTTTTATTTCAGGAATTGCCATGATGGGCATTATGGGTGCTATATTTTATATGCTTGGCAAAGCAACCGAAAGTGGAACGTTAAAAATGAAAAATGCTATTGGTGCCGTTGGTGAAGTATATTTAACAATCGAAGAAAAAAGAGGAAACATTGGCCAAGTACAGGTGCAAGTACAAGGCACATTAAGAACCTTAGAAGCATTAACAGATGACGATAAACCTTTAAAACAAGGAGCAGTAGTTACTGTTACCGATATTATCAACAACAATATTTTATTAGTTACAAAAAGTAAATCAATATGAGTGTATTAGCCTTACCTGTTTTTGCCTTAGCGGCATTATTTGTTTTTATAATTTTAGTTACCTTTTTTAAGCGCTATAAGCGTTGCCCTTCCGATCGAATTTTAGTGGTATATGGTAAAGTTGGAGGAGGATCGGCTAACTGTATTCATGGTGGTGCCGCTTTTATTTGGCCTGTTATTCAAGACTATGAGTTTCTAGATCTAACCCCCATATCAATAGAAGTAATGCTAACCAATGCTTTAAGTAGGCAAAATATTAGAGTAGATGTCCCTTCTCGTTTTACCGTGGGTATTTCTACAGAGCCTGGCATTATGAATAATGCAGCTGAGCGTTTACTTGGGCTTACACAAGAAAGCATTCATGATTTGGCCAAAGACATAATTTTTGGTCAATTAAGATTGGTCGTTGCCACAATGGATATTGAAGAAATTAATAGTAATAGAGATAAGTTCTTAGCCAATGTGGCTTCTAATGTAGGTGGTGAATTAAAGAAAATAGGCTTAAAGCTAATCAATGTAAATGTTACGGATATTAAAGATGAATCTGGATATATTGAGGCATTAGGTAAAGAAGCTGCTTCAAAAGCAATAAATGATGCCAAACAATCTGTAGCTGAAAAAGACCGTGATGGCGCAATTGGTGCTGCAAATGCACATCAAGACCAACGTGTACAAGTAGCTGATGCAAATGCAAGAGCAGTTGAAGGGGAAAACACAGCTAAAATTAAAGTAGCTAAATCCGATGCATTAAGGTTTGAAAAAGAAGCAGAGGCCAAGAAAATAGCAACGGCAGCTGAAAAAGTACAAAGTGCAAGAGCGTTAGAAGAAGCCTATGCTGCTGAACAAACGGCTGAAAAAGCGAGGGCCACAAGAGATAAAGCAGAGCAGACTGCTGATATTGTAGTACCAGCCCAAATTGATAAAGAAAGAGTAGAAATTGCTGCCGAAGCAGAAGCCGAAATGATAAGAAGAAGAGCAAGAGGAGAAGCCGATGCTATTCTGTTTAAAAAACAAGCGGAGGCACAAGGTATTTATGAAGTACTAACCAAGCAGGCCGAAGGGTTAAAGCAAATAGTAAATGCTGCAGGTAGTAATTCAAAAGATGCGGTTCTTTTATTAATTGCGGATAAGCTGCCAGAATTAGTAAGGTTACAAGCTGAAGCCATTAAAAATATTAAGATTGATAAGATTACTGTTTGGGATGGCGGCAATGGTGCTGGAGAAAAAACGTCAACGGCCAATTTTATTTCTGGACTTTATAAATCGGTTCCTCCCTTGCAAGAAATGTTTACGATGGCAGGCATGGATTTACCAGATTATTTAAAAGGGAAGTCTTCTGACGAAATTAAAATGATTACTGAAAAAGTTAAGCAAAAAGAAGGAGCAACTAAACCTGCTCCTAAAAAATCAAAACCAAGTGGCGAAGAAGGAAGTAAGAACCCTAAAGCTTAAATAAGCTATGTTATATGTTTAACTCAAGAAGAGGGGGGAGTAATTTAAAGCAATTGCCTCCTCTTGAGCTAGGCGCCTATCACGAAAGTTCTAACCAAATGCCAATAACTGCTAACCCTAAACACAGTGGGGAGTAAAGCATAGTATCAAGTTTTGCGAATTCTGTGCCTGTAATACTTTTAAAAAAGCCAATATATTTAAAATCACCAATAGCCCTTAGTGCAAAAATGGCAGCTATTGCCCAACCTGCATACTTAAGTATATAACTTGGTACGCCTAAGTTGATAATATCTGCTTTTAACAGATAAAAAATCGCAAAAAGCAATAATCCAAGGGCGACCATTGCACTATCGAATTTACTTGGGCTTAACACTCTAATGCCCTCTGTGTTGGTTGGCAATGCTTTTTCAAAACCCCATGTACTGCCCAATACCCAACTAAAGTGGATAGCTGATAAGAGGAATAAAATAACAGATTGAGTGAAGGTAAGTATAGATTCCATAAAGTAGTTTGCAACAAAGAAACTCAGTGACCTTGGTTATTCTTCAGAAAACCTATAAAAAATCTACTCTTCCACTTGATACACTATAAATAGCGCCCACAATTTCTATTTCTCCTTTTTCCTCCATCTCAGCTAAAATGGAGCTTTCTTTACGTATTCTAGAAATTGATAACTTCACATTCTTAATAGCAACTTCTTCAATGGCGTCATCTTGCATGTGCTCATTTCCTTTTCTAATAAGCGCTATTGCAGGTTTTATCTTGCTTAATAAAGAAGTAATATTTCCCATTTCTACATTATTACAGGCAGCATTAACAGCACCACATTTGGTGTGACCCATAACAATAATAATTTTTGAGCCTGCTACTTTACAGCCATATTCCATAGAGCCAAGTACATCCTCATTAATAATGTTACCTGCTACTCGTACACTAAAGATATCTCCAATTCCTTGGTCAAAAACCAGCTCTGCAGGCACGCGAGAATCTATACAACTAAGCACCACTGCAAAAGGAAACTGACCCTCACTAGTTTCAAGTACTTGGTCTTTTAAATTGCGTTGAGCTTTAACATTTTGAACAAAGCGGCTATTGCCTTCCACCAATATTTGGTGGGCTATAACTGGAGTTACGTTCTCTTGAATATCTTTTGTTTGTGTTCTCATAATTAAAAAATTATACTGTTTTACCCATTAACATAATTGGTATCTTGGTGTTTTTTATTATTTCAGAAGTTGTACTTGGTAGGCTAAATATCCTCGAAAGAAAAGAAGATTTTACTCGTTTTCTGCCAATACAAACCAACCCTATATTCTCTTCTGAGAGATGTTGGTTTAGTCCGTTTGACACAGAAAAATATTGATTGCTTTTATAGCAAATTTTATGCTTTGAATTTTTAATGCCTCTCCAATTTTCTGGGAAATAAAATCCGCTCTCGCATTGTTTTGGTTCATTTACATAAAATCTCAAAGGTGTTTTTGTGTTTACATTTAACCAAAACAATAAATTAGAACTATAGTTGCTTAGTGCGTTTGGGTTACATTCCACAGAAATAAAAGTGTTTTCATTAAATGTATTATCGGTGCCAACAATGAGCACATTATCATTGTTTTGGTAGAGTAAATACTCAGTAAGCTCCCCCAAGCGTTTTCCTTGATGATTACTCTTACCAAGCACAATTAAAGTAGGTTTTAGCAAGTTCACATGCTCTTTCGTTTTGGTAGAAACACTACCAATAGCACTAATGTATTCTGCAGGTATTCCTTCTGCTTCTATCATTTCTATAATAGATATTTAGAGATAGTCATTTAGGCACATACTAATTTAGAGTGTTCAATATTCTC
>CAZDQR010000312.1:0-3918 GCA_964507315.1 uncultured Roseivirgaceae bacterium | reverse complement strand
TTAAACCAACACCAATGTTTGGGTTGATTAACACAAACCATAATACCTTTTACCTTCCTCCATTTTTCTCTAAAATGGAGTTTAATAAGAAAAATAACACCCTAGAATTTACCTATAAAGGTGAATTGGGCTCCATTTTATTAGAACGTTATGAATATTAAACTGAAGCTAAAATTAAGTACAGTAATGTTACTGTTGTGGTGTGCTTGTTATGCACAAACACCCGCTTATATCACTATTGAAAAGCTTCCTCAGACTGAATGGAGCAATCAAGTTAAAGGAGCGAAATTATCGGATACAGAAAAGTTGGAGCTGCTAAAAATGTTGCCTAAAGGTGAGCGAGTAGAGTTTGTTCAAAAGGAAGGAGAATCCTCCGAAGAAACAGAATACATTTCAATTAGTTTACACGGGCTGGATTTTTTTGATCTTGATTTTGATGGAGATTTAGACTTACTCTATACCGGCTTAACTAACAGAGGGATGGGGCAGTATTCTACCAAAGTGTATTATAATGAAGGTGGAATACTTACATACTATTCAACGCTAAGGAATGGGTTACTCGATATCAACAAAAGAAAGAATAGTTACCAAGTTTATACCCAATTTCATCCTTGTTGCGATTCTTATACCACTCGAATTGATCAGTATAATTTTTCTGAGAAAGATAAAGCCGTATTTGTGGAGACAATCTCACTTATTGGTCGCTCGTATTACCCCTATAAAGGAATGCCAGATTTTTCAACCGAGAAATCAGTAAAACTAGATAACACGCCCATTTATGCTATTGGGTCGGATAGAATGCACGGTTGGTTTAAAGAACGAAACAAAGAAGTTAAAAAAAAGTATAAGGAAGACGGCTTTATCGAATTAACGATAGCTGAAGGAAAACACGAAGCAGGTGTTTTAAATGAAGCGGAATATGAGGGAATAAAATACCTGTTAGTTATTACCGAACCTCTAAATAATCAACCACGCTGTCCAACATCAATTTATGAAAGATCAGAAGGTGATGGCAGGCGATTAATTGGCTGGGTAAGAGTTGAAGATGTTAAATGAAAAATATCCTGCCCATATTACTTTTCCTTTTTGCATCCCAATTAGTCTTTGCCCAACAATACGATGCGTATAGAATTGAAGCGTTGAAAGAAAAAGGGAGACAGGCAATTATTTGGGAAAGCATTAATGATATGCAGACTTCATATTCAGAGACACTAGGTTGTTGGAACCTAACCGCTTATGAAGTTACAGTGCTCAGCAATGATAAAGAAATGAAAGTGCTGTATAGGCTACCATCTATCATTTTTTTACCTATTAACACTCGGTTTTATGGCAATCTGGCAGCAGAAGTAATAAGTCATCGATTTTCAATGGAAGTGCTTGCCAACCCATCTGATTTTGAAGGCCCAATTCAGTATTATCCTGAATATCTAGATGGTGAAGTTTTAGATCAAATGGATTTTGTAATTGAGGCCATAAATAAAGCCCAAGGAGCCTTTGTTAGAAAAGACTTTGATGGGAATATGGAAATTAGGGAGTATGAGACTTTTTATCGCATCAAAATTAGCTCAGGTTCGTCCATCGCCTATCTAAAAGTTGAGAAAAAGACTAGTAGAGTATATGATGAACGCCATCGGCAAGTGAAACTGCCACCTCAAATAGAAAATGGTTTTGTAGAAATAAAGGACTAAAATCAATGAAAGACATCTATTATAGATCAATTTTCGCCTTGTTGGCATTAGCAATAATTGGCTGCTCACAAAAAGACGATATAGAAACAGAAAGCATCTACAACCAATTACTAATTAGTGAGCAACGTAATGCAGATGAGGTGCACAAAATGTTAAAAACAATTTATTGGCACGAACAAAATGCGAAACAAGAAGATATTGACGTTGCGAATGAGGTTCGTAGTTTGCTCAACTTAAAAAAATCTTTAGGGATAAAGATGAGCCAAGAAAAATCCAATTACGTAATAGCAACCAAACTATTACAAACCTATTTTGATTCGCTTTCTGCTCATTTACTAAAATTTGATAGTGGTTATTATATGGATTTTGTACAAAAGGCACAGTCTGAAATTAGAACTTTAGACAATAGGAGCCTGGATGGCCAATACCACCAATTATTAATATTCTCGGGGTTAGAAAGAAACTTGTTTACCTATTACCGAAACATTATTGGGATTAGCACTTTTGACATATTTTATCCTTGTGTTGCATTTAGAAAGAAAATTCTATTCGCAAATCAGAAAAACCAAATTGTGATTACACCTGTGGCAAAAGAAGTCAATAGGCAATTTGATATTACCTATTTTAATTCAAGGCTCTATAAAGAAGGCTCTGAAACGGCTTTACCTCATAGTTTTAAGCAGTTAGGTAATGCATCAATAGCAGAATTTATAATTTCTGAACCAGGAAAATATGAGTTTGTAGTAGGAGTATATAAATCGCCTAGTTCTTACCGTTCGTATGATGTAATTGAGAAGTTTGAAGTGGTAGAAGAAACAAGTAATAAATAAAACTATAGTATGCATAATTACCTTTATATCTGCCTAGTTTTTGTTGTGGCTTGTTCTTCAAAAAAGGAAGTTGTTGATACTTCTATTTACAACCAAATTCAGCTGAATTATGAAAAAAACAAAACTCTTTTAAGTTACTTAAACCCGGAATATGCTTATAAAAAAAGGAAAGAAAAAGAGGGCTTATATAAACTGGGTTCCAATTTGTTCAGTTTAAAAAATGAACTAGGGATTAACAATGCTGAGATTATTAGAGAGAAAAAGTACTCATTAAAATACGAGTTAGAACAAAAGCCACCACTAGATTCTGCTAGAATTTACTTGAATGCTTTAACTGCAATAACCGAAACTGAAGTCAACAAAGAACTCAACCAATTGATGAAAGCCGCTCAAGATCAATTAAAGTTTGTACAGGAAGATGACTCTGACTGGGATGGGTTTAATCATTTACTACTTCAATTTACCATTATTGAAAACAAACTTATAGAGCATTATTTAGTAAAAGTTGACAGCTATTCGATGATAGGCAAGCCAGGATATATGTTTTTTAAAGACTCTGCGCTGTTGGTAAATGAGCCAACTCAATTTATTGTTAAAGTAGAACCTCTTGAGCTTTTAGATAGAGTAAACATTCGATTTTCTGGAGCCAACATCTATTCTGTTTTAGACAGCAGTAATCGATTAACTACTAAAGTTATAAGATTGGATAAAGTAGGCTTTCTTTCTTTTACAGTGCCAGAATCAGGGAATTATCAATTGGAATTAAATATGATTATAACAGATACTATAACCGGCTTCGAAACAATTGTACCTATAAAAGAGGAGTTAAAATTTATTGATGAGCTATGGGAAGAACAAATCCTCGATCTCGATTCATTGGCTACGGGAATGAAATTTAAAGCTCAGGGAAACTATACCAACACAAAGCGTAAAGCCAAAGAATTAAGAGAAAGCTTAGCACAAGCATATCTGGCAGCAACAAACTCTAGTAGCAAAGAAGCTTTATTAGATTCAGCTCAAAACTTGTTTGCCAATTACCTACTCAACAAAATTATACCATATTGGTATAACACAAAATGGGAGTTTGATGGTTACACGGCAGTCCCGCAAAAGGGAGCTATTGCTTGTGGCTATTTTGTATCTACTACATTAAAGCATATGGGTGTTAATGTAAACCGCTATAAACTGGCCCAGCAAAATCCCAAAAACGAATCGAGCAGCGTTGCCATTGCTCATGCAAACCTTAAAAAATATAAATTTGATGAACTTGGAAAGGATATTCTGCCCGAATTATCAAGTTATAAAGACGGACTTTATTTTGTGGGCTTAGATTACCACGTGGGGTATTTATACATTAAAAATAAGCAACCTTATTTTATCCATTCAGATTATCTTGAAGG
>CAZDQR010000311.1:0-3944 GCA_964507315.1 uncultured Roseivirgaceae bacterium | reverse complement strand
ATATAATTATATACATAATGTATGCCTTGAGGTCGAAGATCAAGGAGCATTATATTATGGTCGCGATCCATCTGAAAGAGGAACGGTAGTCCGTTATAATTATTTCGAAAATATACCAGATAAATTTAGCACCAGTGCTGTTTATAGCGATGATGGTTCTTGTGGCATAACGGTTGAAAGCAATGTGTTTTTTAGGGCTGGTAAGATGAACATATTATTAGGAGGAGGTTCAGATAATACGTATCGCAATAATATTTTTATGAATAGCAAAATTGGAATTCACGTAGATAATAGATTGCAAAACTGGAGCAAAGCATTACTCGATAATAATGGATTATTCGAAACTCGATTAAAAGCTGTAAATTATACTCAATCACCCTATAGCAGTGCTTATCCTCATTTGGTAACTTATTTTAAAAACCCTTCCTTGCCTAAAAATAATGTGGTTGAGGCTAATGTATTTCTAAATGTAGATAAAGTAATTGGGGGTAAAAAAAGATGGCTGGTCTATCGAAAGAATAGGATTGAAACGGATGATATTATTGAGTTTGAGGATAAGGATATGCAAAATATTTCTTTAACTCAAAAGGTATTCTTATTCTCAAAATTACCCGAATTTAAAAACATACCATTTCATAAAATTGGGCTTTATTAATAGATAGAATTTACAGTTAATTAGAAAATGAAATTATAATGCAAATGCTTAGTATGAACACTTACCAATCAATACGACAAATTTTACTTTTAATGATATTGGTAGCCTTTGCTAGTTGTACAACTACTTCTCACGAAAATAGAGAAGTAAACTTATTAGGTTATGTAGATCCATTTATTGGAACTGATTTTCATGGGCATACGTATCCTGGCCCAGTAATGCCGTATGGAATGGTGCAAATTGGGCCCGATACTAAACTTAATGGATGGGATGCCTCCAGTGGGTATCATTATGCGGATACCATTATTTATGGGTTTTCGCATACCCACCTTAGTGGCACCGGTATTGGAGATATGGGCGATTTTTTACTCTTGCCTTTTACGGGTGAAATAACTGAAAAACCTATTGCTAATTTTAAGAAGGCAAATGAAAACGCAAAGGTTGGGTATTATTCGGTTGAGTTTACTAATTATGATGTTAAAGCAGAGCTAACTACCACCACAAGAGTTGGTATGCATAAATACACGTTTGCCAATGACGCCTCTAAACGGTTATTGGTAGATGTTGGGCACATACTGCAGGCAACTTGGGGTAACTCAAACGTATATAACGAGCTTGAAATTATTGATAATAAAACCATTAGAGGATTAAAACATACCCGTGGCTGGGCAAAAGAGCATAAAGTATATTTTTATGCCGAGTTCTCAAGCCCTTTTAGGGTAGAGGAAACGGTTGTTGATGCTGATACGGTACCCGAATCATCTATTTACACAGGAAAAAATGTGTATTCCTATTTTAAATTTAGTCAATTAGCTGATAATGAACCCCTCCAAATTAAAGTGAGTATTTCTCCGGTTGATACAGAAGGCGCGGTTAAAAATATGCAAGCAGAATTGACGCATTGGGATTTTGAATCAGTTCAAAAAAATGTAGAAAAAGCCTGGCAACAAGAGCTTAAAAAGATAATTGTTACTTCTGATAACACAGAAAATCTTACCATATTTTACACGGCATTATACCATACAATGATTGCCCCAATGATTTATCAAGATGTAGATGGTAGATACAGAGGGATGGATTTAGAAATTTATCAAGCCAAAGAAGGGGAGACTAATTATACCGTGTATTCGCTTTGGGATACGTTTAGAGCGCTACATCCATTAATGACCATTATTAATGAAGAAAAAACAGCGGAGTGGGTTAATAATTTAATTCAAAAATACCAGCAAGGCGACTTTTTGCCAAAGTGGCCTTTGGCTGCTAATTACACTGGCACAATGGTAGGCTATCCCGCAGTGGCAAATATTGCCGATGCACTCACTAAAAACATTAAAGGCATAGATAAAAAGTTGGCGTTGGAAGCATCCATTAATAGTGCGTCTTATAAACCTGAGCTAATCGAAAATGCTAAATATGATGGCAAAAGAGCTTTAATGCCCCTGTATAATAAGTTTGTAAATCAAGGCAGTTATATTCCTGCTGATAGTATTATAAAATCGGTTTCTTATGGATTAGAAATGGCATATTACGATTGGTGCATTGCGCAAATTGCTAAAGTTAACCACGATGATGAAGCCACTAAAATATTTGAAAATAGAGCAACATTTTACAAGTATTATTTTGATACTGAAACTGGTTTTATGCGAGGTAAAAATGGAGACGGTACTTGGACAACCCCATTTAATCCACGGTATTCTAGCCACGAAAAATCGGATTATATTGAAGGTAATGCCTGGCAATGGTCTTGGATTGTACCCCAAGATGTTGAAGGGTTGATTGAACTTTTTGGAGGAGATGAAATCTTTACAAAAAAATTAGATACCTTATTCACAACTTCCTCAGAAGTATTGGGAGAAGATGCAAGTGCTGATATTACAGGGCTTATTGGCCAATATGCGCACGGGAATGAACCTAGTCATCACATTACTTATTTCTACACATTTGCAGGCCAACCTTGGAAAACTCAGAAAATAGTAGATCAAATTTTAAGTGAATTCTATTCAGCTGAACCAGATGGGATTATAGGCAACGAAGATTGTGGACAAATGTCGGCTTGGTATATCCTAAATGCGATGGGCTTTTATCAAGTTGCCCCTGGGAACCCTGTTTATACCATTGCAAGGCCTCTATTTGAAAAGGTGGAAATGCCCTTATCCTCAGGCAAAACATTCACAGTTATTACGGAGAATAACAGCAAAGAAAACCTTTATGTGCAGGAAGTATATTTGAATGGCACTAATCATAATAGTCTGTTTTTTACCCATCAAGACATTCAAAACGGGAGCACCTTAAAAATTGTAATGGGCGATAAGCCAAATTTTAATTTAACTAAGTAATAATAAACGTATGAAGCGCAATATCACCCTCATTACATTTTTACTATTCTTCTTGAATATCAATTTTTCTTGGAGCCAAGAAGCTCGCTATCCTTTTAGTGACGTAGAATTAAATACCAAGGAGCGAGTAGAAGATTTATTAGCAAGGTTAACACTAGAAGAAAAAGTGGCCCAAATGCAGGACGTAGCTCCAGCAATAAGCCGTTTAGGAATACCCGAATATAATTGGTGGAACGAATGTTTACATGGAGTGGCCAGAGCAGGAAGAGCAACTTCTTTTCCTCAAGCCATAGGAATGGCCGCTACTTGGAACACGCCCCTTATACATCAAGTTGCAGATGCCATAAGCACTGAAGCCCGTGCAAAGTATAATGCAAGTATTGATAAAGGGCAGAGGAATCGATACCAAGGCTTAACAATGTGGACTCCCAACATTAACATTTTTAGGGATCCGAGATGGGGTAGAGGCCAAGAAACCTATGGGGAAGATCCTTATTTAACCTCACAAATGGGTTTAGCTTTTGTAACGGGCTTGCAGGGAAACGATCCTACCTATTTTAAAGCAATCGCCACGCCTAAGCATTTTGCTGTGCACAGTGGGCCTGAATTTAACCGCCATAGTTTCGATGCTTTTACCAGCAAAAAAGATTTATGGGAAACCTATTTGCCAGCTTTTAAAGTAGCAGTGGTTGAAGGCAAAGCCTTTTCGGTAATGTCAGCCTATAATAGATATTTAGGCGAATCGGCTACGGCAAGCAGCTTATTGCTAACCGATATATTAAGAGATAAATGGGGCTTTGAAGGATATGTAGTATCTGATTGTGGGGCTGTTGCTGATATTTACAGATTTCATAAAATTACAAAAACAGCAGCCGAAGCTTCGGCCTTGGCAGTGAAATCTGGATGTGATTTAAACTGTGGTAATAGCTATAATTATTTAGTTAAAGCTGTAA
>CAZDQR010000310.1:0-3955 GCA_964507315.1 uncultured Roseivirgaceae bacterium | reverse complement strand
TTGGTTTACCTTATTGTAAAATATTAAAGCGAATGTTACTTAATTGTAAACAAGTGTTTCTTGACAATGAAAAAAATAATTAGTAGATATCTTCAAAGGCATTCAGAAGAACGTTTTTATTACTTACTGGTTTCTATTGCTATTTTTATATTGTTGCCGCCATTTTCATATAATATGGTTTTTGGAACGCTTAGTGTTTATTTGGCAGCTTCATTTGTGGTAATAAGTTGTGTTATAATTCTTTTTTCAGAGGAAAAGAAGCTGGCAGCTGGATCTGGCATTCTTTTAATTTCATTGGCTTTTACTTGGTTTACACTTAGCCAAAGACTTAATGGCATATTTATTATTCCTTTTATTAAATCAACATTATTGTTTGTTTTATTTGGCGCGACAGCTTTTAAGGTTATAAAAACGATGTTTGGTTTAAAAAAAGTTGATGCGCAAATAATTGCAGGGTCAGTAGGGGCTTATTTGCTTTTTGGATTATCGGGTGCAATGTTGATAGATATGGTTGATATTCTTTATCCAGCATCCTTCGATTTCAATTTTGCTTACGGGGGAGGTTACGATACGGTATATTTTAGTTTTGTTACACTTTCAACGTTAGGGTATGGCGACATAGTTCCACATACACCACAAGGGCAAGCAGTTGCGATGTTGATTTCGATAGTAGGGCAGCTATATTTAGCTATTTTAATGGCATTATTAGTTGGTAAATTTCTCAAAGATTCTGATTGGTAATGCCGAGCGAACGATTTCATAAACTAAAATCTGTTAAGAAACGCACCTTCTTAAAAATGGCCTATAAAGAGTTTGCAATGCACTCTTATGAAGGAGCGTCTATTACTAGATTGGTAGGGGATTTGAAAATGGCCAAGGGCAGTATTTATCAGTATTTTGTAGATAAAGAAGACCTCTATAAATATTTAGTTGATCATGCAGAAAAACAACTGTTGGAAGTTGTTGATAAAACATGCCCACAGCCATTAAAAACGGCTAGTTTTAATAAATGGCTAGAAAAAACTATGCTCGTGCAAGTAAAGTTTTTATTAACGATACCTGTATATGCCGCATTATTTAAGAAGAATAAATTAGAGGCTAACGCAAAAAATCGATTTGATTCCATAAAGAGCTCAATTATAGAAGCGGGTAACATCACTAATACAATATTGTCTCCACAAGCATTGTTTTCATTGTCATTTCTTCCATTTATTATTTTCGATTTTATAATTGAAACAGAAGAAGTGGATCTTTATAAAATTATTATTTCTGATTCGAGCATAGAGGTGGCAACCGACAAATTGCTTTATCTTTGCGAGGCTTTTTTAGAAAGGCCTAACTATTAATTATACAACTATGAGTATCCATATTTCTGCCGAAAAAGGCGATATCGCTGAAACGGTTTTGTTGCCAGGCGACCCACTTAGGGCAAAAGCAATTGCTGAAAACTTTTTAACAGATGCTGTTTGTTATAATAATGTGCGTGGAATGTTAGGCTACACTGGCATGTACAAGGGGCAACGAGTATCTGTACAAGGCACAGGAATGGGTATGCCATCATTGGCTATTTATGTAAACGAACTTATTCAGTTGGGCGCTAAGCGATTAATTAGAGTAGGTACTTGTGGGGCATATAATGGAGATCTAAATGTGGGTGATATAATTATTGCGTTGTCGGCATCCACCGATTCTAATATTAACGATCATTATTTTCCTGGAGCAAGTTATGCGCCAACGGCAAGTTTCGGATTGCTTCATAAAACCTACGAGGCTGCAAAATCAGAAGGGTTACAGGTGCAGGTTGGCCCAATTTTCTCGAGTGACATTTTTTACCAAGATGATCCCAAACATTACGAAAAATGGGCGAATTTTGGAATTCTAGCCGTAGAAATGGAATCTGCAGCTCTTTACGCATTGGCTGCCAAGCATAGTGTAGAGGCACTTGCAATTTTAACAGTGAGCGATAGCTTAGTTACAGGGGCAATTGCTTCTTCTGAAGAAAGAGAGCAGAATTTTTTAAAAATGGCCACTCTTGCCTTAGATCAAGCGTAGTAGTTCTACGACTAAATCCTTACTTGATGCATTAATTGCACCCAATATCTTTGCTCCTACATTATTTTTAGGAGCCTATGGAAATTTTAGAAGCAACAAATAAGCAAGATTTATCTAGTTTCGAGGATTTTGATTTCGCATTTTGGCAATCATTATTTAGCATTACTACCGAACAAGTAATG
The DNA here is from genome assembly GCA_964507315.1 of uncultured Roseivirgaceae bacterium. GTDB lineage: Bacteria > Bacteroidota > Bacteroidia > Cytophagales > Cyclobacteriaceae > JAKISE01. The sequence continues at coordinate 1,721 of CAZDQR010000310.1, read as the reverse complement.
ATGATTGATACTCGTGGGAGAGTGTTGTTTACAAATAAAGGCTTGTTTGATGTATCAGCTAGGGAGGCAGTAGGAAAAAGTGTTTTTCTACTCGTACCAAGTGCTTATGCCATTATTCTAAAAAATAAAATTGCTGAGGCAAATAAAATTAAATCCAAAGTAAAATTCGAATCTTTTATTGAAACTAAATATGGGAAGAAAAATCTTGATTTAATTCTTGACCCAGTATTTGATAATCGAAAAGAAATAATTGGATACTCATTAGCATCAATTGATACTACAGCTATAAAACTAGCTCATCGTAAATTCAATTATAAAGCAAACCTTGAAAAACTTTTTCTAAATATATCCACAAAATTTATTAATCTACCTGCTAGTAAAATAGCTGGTGGCATTATTGAGTCACTAGAATTGATAAGTCGATTTACAAATTCGGAACATGCATATATTGTTTTATATGATAATATAAGTAGTGAGATCGGCTATGAATGGCATGCTAACTATTCTTCTATAATTCCTTTTTGTACGTTAAGTGCCGTTAAAAAACTATTAAAAAACACAGCACACCAGTTAGAAAGCACAGACCCGGTTTTAATAGAACCAAAGGATGTAAATTTTGGCCTAAATAATGACTGCCCAATCTTGGTAAACCCTATGATGCTAGAAGAGAAGCAGTATGGGGCATTAGTATTAGTAGGAAAATTGAATGCAGAAGAAGATTGGTCGGAGGACTTTGCTAATTCTATGATGCTTTTTTCTAACGTGTTTATTAACACTGAAGAGCGTAGAAAAAATTCGTTAAAGGAAGAAGAAGGTAAAGCTGCATTAGAGCAAGCAATTAAAGAAAGAACCTATGCGATTGAAGAGCAAAAGATTTGGCTAAAACCGAGTCTTTATTAGTAGAAGCCAATGAAAAATTAAAGTTGGCGAATGTAAGCTTAGAAGAGACTGTTTTAAAAAGAACATCTTCTTTAGAAAAAACAAATCAAGAATTAGATAGGTTTGTGTATAGTGTTTCGCACGATATTAAGGCACCATTGGCCTCGGTTAAGGGCCTCATTAATTTAGTAAGAATGTCGCCAACGGATGAACTTGGCAATAGTTTAAACTTAATGGATAAGAGTATAGATAAGCTCAATGGGTTTGTGAGCGACATTCTTACGCATTCGCGTAACTCAAGGTTGGAGTTAAAACGTGATACAATAAATTTCGAGGATGAAATAGAGCAGGCTGCAGAAGAGTTAAGGCATATGGATAAAGCCCATAAGGTAAAACTTATAACTGTCTTTAATCAAAAAGGAGAATCAATTACCGATCAATATAGGTTACAAAGTATCCTTAAAAATTTAATTTCTAATGCAGTTAAATATCATAATCCAGAAGCAAATAAATCTTGGGTTAAAGTGGTGGTAAATGCGACCAAAGAGCGAATTAATATTAGAGTTTCCGATAATGGAATTGGCATAGGAGCTAATGAAGTTGATCGGGTATTTGAGATGTTTTACCGCGCAAGCGAAAAGTCATTTGGTTCAGGGTTAGGCCTTTATATAGTAAAAGAAACCATCGAAAAAATGAGTGGCCATATTTTAGTGTCTTCTCAAGAAGGCGTTGGAGCAACCTTTAGTTTAAATATTCCCAACCTAGCATAATAATTAAGTTCTAAATCAATTTTTAGAGATAGTCATTTAGGCACATACTAATTTAGAGTGTTCAATATTCTC
>CAZDQR010000309.1:0-3965 GCA_964507315.1 uncultured Roseivirgaceae bacterium | reverse complement strand
TGGGCACGGTACCATCGGTACCATTACGATGGCCATCGAAAATGGATTGATAAAACCAAAAGTAGAAGGTTTTGTAAGAATGGAAGCTCCAGCAGGTTTAGTTCAAATAGAATATAGAACCAATGGAGATAAGGTTAGTTCGGTCAAGTTTCATAATGTGGCCTCCTATTTAGCATTAGAAGGACTTGAAATAGATAGCCCATTAGGTGCTATAAAAGTTGATGTAGCCTATGGAGGTAATTATTATGCCATTATTGACCCTCAGGAGAATTTTAAAGACATGGCTGATTATACTGCTGGTGAGCTTATAGCCATGAGTGGAGAAATACGAAAATCAGTAAATGAAAAAGCTGAATTTATTCATCCGCTCGATGCATCCATCAATGGGTGTTCACACGTAATGTGGACAGGAAAACCTGCAAAAGAAAGTTCAACTGCTCGTAATGCTGTATTTTATGGCGATAAGGCTATCGATCGTTCTCCTTGTGGCACTGGAACATCTGCACGAATGGCGCAATGGTTTGCCAAAGGCAAATTAAAAGTAGGTGATAAATTTATTCACGAAAGTATCATTGGGAGTCAATTTATTGGTAAAATTGAATCAGAAGAAAAGGTTGGAATTTTCAATGGAATTATTCCTTCCATTGAGGGGTGGGCGAAAGCTTATGGACGTAATGAAATTACCATTGATCAAAACGATGATCCAATGGCTTTGGGCTTTCAAGTGATATAAAATTTTACCTATTATCCTGAATTTATTTCAGGATCTTGAATAATATTTATGAGATGCTGAATCAAGTTCAGCATGACTTTTTCAGAATAATATTTTTATGAAACACTACGATGTAATTATTATTGGAGGAGGCGTAGTTGGCCTTAGTTCTGCATATTACCTTGGTAAAGCAGGTAAATCTGTGTTGGTTTTAGATAAAGGCGATGGCAATGATGGCTGTTCCTTTGGAAATGCAGGATTTATCTCACCAAGTCATTTTGTACCCTTATCTGCACCTGGTATTGTTTCCAAAGGATTAAAATGGATGATGAGTGCAGATAGCCCTTTTTACGTAAAGCCAAGATTTAACCTTGGATTGATGAAATGGGGTTGGCAATTTATGAATCACGCTACGGTTAAACATGTAGAAAACTCCAAAAAGTTGCTTGTTGATTTATCTGTTTTAAGTAGAGAATTACATAATAACATAGCTAAAGAAGGTGATTTCCCTTTGCAAAATAAAGGGATGTTAATGCTATGCAAGGAAGAAGAAACATTGCAACATGAGATTGCCTTAGGGAAGGAGTCGGTTGAAATGGGGATGAAGACCACAGCATATACAGCCGAAGAACTAAAAAAGTTGGAACCTGGGATGAATATTGATGTTCTAGGTGGTGTGCTTTTCTCTATGGACTCATACATTGATCCTGCTGGTTTCATGAGAGATTTCCCGTCTTTAATAAAGCCATTTGATGTTAGTATTAAAACTAATTCTGGGGTGGATGACTTTGAGGTTGTTAACGGAAAAATTTCAGCCGCTTTAGTTGCTAATGAAAAATATACAGCGGATCAATTTGTGATGGCTGCAGGCTCTTTTTCTACCCCATTAATGAAAAAGCTAAAGCTTAATCTATTGCTAGAAGGCGGTAAGGGGTACAGTGTAGATTGGACAAATCCAAGTTCAACACCTTCTATGAGTTATATTCTGGCTGAAGCCAGAGTGGCCGTTACTCCTTTTGCAGATCGTGTGCGCTTGGCAGGTACAATGGAAATTGTGGGGCTTAACGAAACTGTTAACAGAACTCGTTCTAATGGCTTTATTAAATCGGTACAAGCCTATTTGCCAGATTATAGCTTTGATAAACTGAAAGACTTACCTGTTTGGGCTGGCTTAAGGCCTTGTTCACCCGATGGCTTGCCATTTATAGGTAGGACAAAGGCCTTTAAGAATTTAATTCTAGCAACAGGACACGCTATGATGGGCTTTACATTAGGGCCTGTTACAGGGTTATTAGTCAAAGAAATTGTGGAGGAAGAAAAAACATCTATTGAAATAAGCAAGCTCTCTGCAGATCGGTATAACTAGTCAGTACTCCTTATTAAGTTGAATTGCTTGAAAATCACTATCTTTAATATAATAAGATTTATAGAATGGATTTAGCTTTCAGAAAAAAAGAATTGATAAGTTGGCTTACACATGTGGAAAACGAAAATGTGTTGGATAAAGTGGAACTAATTAGAAAAAACTCTGGGGATACTGTTTTTAGTAATGCGCTGTCCAACTCAATTGATGAAGTTGGGATGAAATTGGATAAATCTTACCAAGATATTGAAGAAGGGAGAGTGCATTTACAAGAAGATGTTGAAGCCTATTTTGTATCAAAGAAGAAGTAAATGAATCAGCTGGTCTTCTGGTCTGAATCAGCCTTTAAAGACCTTGATAAGATTCATGATTTTATATCAATTAGTTCTGAAAGCAAGGCCAATTCTTTAATTCGAAACATCTTAGCTCGAACAAAACAGCTTGAAACCTTTCCAAATTCAGGAGGTGTTTATGAATATACAAACGATTCTAAAAGAGTGTATAGGTATTTAGTGGAAGGGAATTACAAAATCATATATAGTGTTAGCCCTATAAAAGTGTATGTGGAAGCTGTTATTGATACCAGAATGAATCCAGAGTCGGTATCAATATGATTTTGACCCCATTATTATGACTTTTATTAGTTTCAGCTAAATAAATAGATCTTACTGCAAATTCTATTTTCCTATTCTTAGTTTTGCACCATGTACATAGATCAAATACTAGGCATAGCTAGAAAAGCAGGAGATAAGATCCTTGAAATATATCAGGATGAAAAGCTTTCAAAAGTGGTAGATCATAAAGCAGATGATTCGCCTTTAACTTTAGCAGATAAGGCTTCGAACAAAATAATAATGGAAGGGCTCGAAAATTTGAATTCGGGCTTCCCTATCTTGTCAGAAGAGGAAACACATGCCTCTTACGAAGAACGTAAAAATTGGACTACTTTTTGGTTGGTCGATCCATTAGATGGCACCAAAGAGTTTATTAACAGAAATGGAGAGTTCACTGTAAATATTGCATTAATCGAGAATGGCAAACCTGTACTAGGTGTAATTTATGTTCCTGTTACTGATGTTATGTATTGGGGCAGTAAAGAAGGGGCTTATATAAAACGAGGCACTTCCGAGATAGAAGAGTTAAAGGTGAACAATTCATCCACAAATAGAATTGCTGTTCGAAGCAAATCTCACGCAGTAAATGAAGAAGAAGCCGTGCTTGAAAAATATAATGTTACAGATAGTATTTCAGTAGGTAGTTCACTCAAGTTTTGCATGGTAGCTGAAGGTAAGGCTGATGTGTATTATCGCCATGGCCCAACCATGGAATGGGATATTGGAGCAGGACAGGCTATTTTAGAAGCGGCAGGAGGTAAGGTATTTATAGAAACGAGTGATAAACCTTTTGTTTTTAATAAGGAAAATCTCCTAAATGGTTCGTTTCTTTGTTTGGGTTTTTAATAGAATAATATGGCAGAAAATATACACCCATTGGGTAATTCTACTTTAGGTAGAAAGGATAAAGAAAGCCTTCTTAAGCAAAAAGGAGTTGTTATTTGGTTAACAGGTTTATCAGGCTCAGGTAAAAGTACTATTGCACAAGGAGTAGAGCAACTGCTGCATTCTAAAGGCCTAATCACTAAACTATTGGATGGTGATAATCTACGTACAGGTTTAAATTCGAACTTAGGCTTTTCTGAAAAAGACCGCGAAGAAAATATTAGACGAGTAGCAGAAGTTGCCAATCTTTTTAAAGAGACAGGTATTATAACCATTTGTTCGTTTGTAAGCCCTACCATAAAAATTAGAAACAGCGCAAAAAGAATAATTACGGACGTTGATTTTATGGAAGTGTATGTAAATACTTCCTTCGAAGAATGTGCAAAACGTG
>CAZDQR010000308.1:0-3980 GCA_964507315.1 uncultured Roseivirgaceae bacterium | reverse complement strand
ATGCAATTTACAAAGATTATATTATGTAGCTAAGTGATTATCTCTAAAAATTAATTCTATTAGCTAATAGGTCAGGGCCATCAATATCTGTTGCATTATATCCATTACCGGACTGATCACCCCAGCCAGAAACAGGAGCACTCCCAGTAACTCCAGCATCGGCTTTAAGCCATAACTGCAAATTGCTAGAAACATTTCCTGGAGATTGAGAAAAGCTAGCACTTGAAGAAAATATTAAAAGGAAGGCGAAAAAGTGCTTTTTCATAATGGATAGTTGAATTTAACTATCAAATATAGGAAACTGTAACTAAAAAACCCCTATAAACCACCAAAGGCGAGTTTCGCTCGCCTTTGGGTTGGTGTGGTGCCATAAATCAGACTACCAAGTAACCACCTTTGTGGGGTTCAATTGTATTAATTGATCCGTACATTAAATATACGAAGTCATCTTGTTTTTAGCAAATTTATTGCCACAAATCTCATTGTTTTTACTTGCCTAGGTTGTGTAATATACATTACTTTGCAAGTTGTCCCTTTATAAAAAATGAATATTTCTACTAAAGACAGGTTTCAAATTATTTACTCCATTTTTAAACATGAGTATTTGGGCTTTTTGTTCGAATCTTTTGTGGTTAAAGTAGATGAAAAAGGGCAGTTAACTCTTCAGCATCAAAATATATCTTCTTTAAACGCAAATGAATTTTCCTCAGGCTTAGAGGAAAAAGATTTTGAGCTAATTAAGCTAATGGATGGGATGCAGCAAGAAGCAATAGTTAAAAAGTATTCTTCAACCGTTACAAAACCAAGTGAGTTTTTTCTAAAGATTTTTGATGAAGAGAAAGGGAACAAAGCTGTACAGCAACAAATAGATATCCATCTTAAAAATGTACGAGCTAAAATTCTACCTCTCTTAATTGGCAAGTTTGTGTTCGAAATGGGCAATGATGGAGAGCCGACTTGGAGAAAGCTCGAAGTAATGCCAGAAAAGGCTTCGGTGTTATTTCATTTTAGAAGAAATGAGGATAATACCCATTATTTCCCAACCATAAAGTACAAAGATTACAAAATTGATTTTCAATATAAAGGAGGCTATATTTTAAGTAATGAGCCCGCTTGGCTGGTTGTAGATGGCAGAATTTACTCCTTTGAAAAAAACATAGATGGCGCTAAACTTAAACCATTCTTAAACAAGAGGTTTATCCTTATTCCGCAAAAAGTGGAAGATACTTATTATAGAAAATTTATTGCTCCTTTGGTTGCTCAATTTGATGTGTATGCTAAAGGGTTTGAGATTCGCACAAAGCACCTAGAGCCTAAAAGTATTTTATCGTTTACTCCATTAGCTCAGCTTCAGCATAATCTTGCGTTGCAAAACGGAGATGCTGAAATGGTGGCTGATATTCAAAAATTTGTATTTAGTTTATCGTTTAATTATGATGGCTTAATTAGCAAACCCACTGAACCTAAAGCAGTGGTTGTTAATGTTGATAAAACAGAAAAGTCCTATGTATTTACAAGAGTTGTACGAAGCCAAAAAACTGAGTTGGAGGTAATCAACTTCTTAAAAGAACTGGAGCTTGATTTAACAAATGGTAAAGGTGTGCTTTCTGCAGGCAAAGCGTTTGATTGGATACAAAACAACAGGCTTAAGCTAATAGGCAATAACATAGAGTTTGTTCAAGAACAGGCTGGTGATCGCAAATATTTTGTGGGCGAAGCCAGTATTAAAATTGATATTAACGAAAACATAGATTGGTTCGATATTAAAGCTGTTATCCTTTTTGGAAGCTATGAAATCCCATTTCATGAGCTTAGAAAGCTTGTATTAAAAGGGAAGAACGAAATTACATTACCTAATGGCGAAATTGCGGTAATACCAGCAAGTTGGTTAACCGATTATTCCGAGCTTTTCTATTTTTCTGAGGAGAGTGATGATGACAACCCCATTCTTAAAAAGCATCACTTGTCTTTAGTGCATGAATTAGAGAATAACGAACACTCAAAGGTTGTAATGGATAAGAAACTTCATCAATTACAAAATTTTGATAAAATTGATGATCATCCAATGCCCGAAAAATTTAAGGGCACACTAAGGCCTTACCAAAAGGCAGGTTATGATTGGTTACAGTTTTTAAATCAGTATAATTTAGGGGGCTGTTTGGCCGATGACATGGGCTTGGGTAAAACCGTGCAAACCCTTGCACTGTTGCAATCGCAAAAAGAAGGAGGGGCTAAGGCTGCTTCCCTTTTAGTGATGCCAACGTCATTGGTGTATAACTGGCAAAAAGAAGCCAAAAAATTTACACCAAACCTGCGGGTATTTAACTATACTGGGGTTAATAGAACTAAAGACATTAACCAATTTATAGGTTACGACTTAGTAATTACTTCGTATGGAATTATTAGAAGAGATTTAGAAATACTTACCAAGTATAAATTTCATTATATCATCTTAGATGAGTCGCAAGCCATAAAAAATCCAACATCTAATATATCTAAAGCGGTGCGAGAGTTGCATTCTAAACATAGGCTTATCCTTACAGGTACTCCAATAGAAAACAGCACCATGGATTTATGGTCTCAAATGAGTTTTATTAATCCCGGTTTATTGGGGCATCAAAGCTTCTTTAAAAAGCAGTTTCAGATACCAATTGAAAAGCAGAATAGCGAAGAGAAATCAAATAAGCTATTCAGCTTAATTAAGCCTTTTATTATGCGAAGGCATAAATCTCAGGTAGCTAAAGATTTGCCTAAAAAGGTAGAAAATATCCATTACTCTACCATGACCACCCTGCAAGCTGAAATGTATGAGGAAACCAAAAACATGTATAGAAATGAGATTATATCTCATATTGAAACACATGGAATGGGCAAATCTCAGATGATCTTATTGCAGGGGCTTACCAAGCTTAGATTGATTGCAAATCATCCTAAGATGGCAGACCCTGAATACGTAGGGGACTCTGGCAAATTGGACGATATGATGCACATGTTGACTAATGCACTATCAGAGGGTCATAAAGTGCTAATTTTTAGCCAGTTTGTTAAGCACTTAACCATAGTTAAAGAAATTATTGAGGCCAGAGGATTTGATTATTGTTATTTAGATGGAGCTACCAAAAATAGGCAAGCACAAGTAGAGCGATTCCAGGAAAATGACGATGTTAAAATATTCCTAATTTCGATGAAGGCGGGTGGATTAGGGTTAAACCTAACCGAAGCGGATTATGTGTTTTTGCTTGACCCTTGGTGGAACCCAGCGGTTGAGGCACAAGCCATTGATAGGGCCCACCGAATTGGCCAGAAAAACAAAGTATTTACCTATAAGTTTATTACTAAAAACACGGTAGAAGAAAAAATACTTGAATTACAGCAACGTAAACTAAAGTTAGCAAAAGACCTTATTACTACCGATAATAGCTTTGTTAAAAACCTAAGTAAAGAGGATATTGGAGATTTGCTGGGATAGATGTAAAAATTATATTTGACTTAGTTATTATTAAAACCCATTATTAACCACAAAATACAATTATGAAAACATTAAAATTTACATTAATCATTTCTCTGTTCGCATTTTTTAATTCTTGCGGAAACAGCTCAAATAATTCAGAGTCGGAAACTGCTCAAGAGGAAGATTCTTCTACATCTAACGTTTCTTCTCCTTGCCAACTTATTGCTGCTTCAGACATATCTAACATGTTTTCTGTGCCGTCAGGCATTGAAGTTAAAATGGAAGATAAGGCGCTTACTTATCCAACTTGTACTTTTAAGTGGGATGAAAAATTTGCTGATAAAATGGGAAGCAGCTCAATAGATGTTGAGTTATCTAAGGAAGTGCTTATTGTACTTGTAAATAATGCGAATCAATCCATCTTTAAAAGATCAACAGTAGTATATAAAGATGGCGTTGCAATTGCTGACCTTGGAGATCAAGCTATTTGGGGTGACAAGATGCACCAGCTCACCTTTCTTGCTCAAAA
>CAZDQR010000307.1:0-4005 GCA_964507315.1 uncultured Roseivirgaceae bacterium | reverse complement strand
ACCGTTGTAGATATGTAATTGAAGAAAATGAACGGGTGCTAACACTTTGCGATGCATTGGAGGCGAAAGATATGGCAACAGTTGGCAAATTAATGTTTGCAACCCATAAAGGACTAAGTGAGCTATATGAAGTTTCTTGCAAAGAGCTTGATACCCTTATTGAGTTAGTGCAAGGTTATGAAGCCGTAATTGGGGCTCGAATGATGGGTGGCGGATTTGGAGGATGTACCCTTAACCTAATTGAAACAACTAAAGTTGATACCATTATTGACGAAGTAAGTAAAGCCTATTCAAATGTCATTGGAGAAGAAATTAAAGTATATAAAGTGTCCATTTCAGATGGCGTAAGAGTAATAGATTAAATGGAAGGATTCGATCAAAATTCACATACACGGTTTAACCCATTAACTGGCGAATGGGTACTGGTTTCCCCTCAGCGTTCGCAACGCCCTTGGCAAGGGCAATCCGAAACCGTTGCAACGAGTGAATGTAATGTCTATGATCCGAGTTGCTATTTATGCCCTGATAATGAACGAATGGGTGGAGAGATAAACCCAACATACACTTCCACCTATGCCTTTGATAATGATTTTGCAGCACTGCAAGAAGATCTAAAAGAAACGATCGTTGATAATGGACTGTTGCAAGCAAAAACGGAAACGGGCCAATGCCGTGTGATCTGTTTTTCCCCTCAGCACGATTTAACCATTGCAGAGATGGAAGTTGCTCAAGTACGAAGTGTTGTAGATGTATGGATAGAAGAATGCATTGAGTTAGGAGCAAAACCAGCCATTAACCATATCCAGATATTCGAGAATAAAGGAAGTGCTATGGGCTGTTCCAACCCTCATCCACACGGACAAATATGGGCACAACACAGCATTCCTGTTGAACCAAACAAAAAGCACAACAAGCAACGAGATTATTATAAAAAGTATTCTAGTAACCTATTATTAGATTACCTAACCCAAGAAATAGAGTTAGATAATCGCATCGTGTATCAAAACAACGATTTTGTGGTGCTCGTACCCTTTTGGGCCGTTTGGCCTTTTGAAACAATGATTATTCCAAAACGGAAGATGTCTCAAATTCTTGAGATGACAGAAGAAGAGAAGAACAGCTTTGCCGATGCCTACCGAGCCATCACCATTAAATACGATAACTTATTTAATACAAGCTTCCCTTATTCAGCAGGTATTCATCAAGCTCCTTTTAATGGAGAAGACAATGAACACTGGCAATGGCACATGTCGTTTTATCCTCCTTTATTAAGATCGGCAACCGTTAAAAAATTTATGGTGGGCTACGAGATGTTTGCCAATGCACAACGTGATATTACAGCGGAGCAAGCAAGCTCAAGATTAAGCAAATTGCCTACCACTCATTACAAGAAAACAACCCATAATTAACAACCTTACTTATGAACTTATCAACCTTAGACATTCTTATTTTTGCTGCGTATGGAGCATTGATCCTTGGCGTAGGATTGTTTGTTTCCAGAGAGAAAAAAGGAGAAATTAAAAGTGCTGAAGATTACTTCCTAGCAGGCAAGTCATTGCCTTGGTGGGCGATTGGCGCTTCTCTGATTGCAGCTAATATTTCAGCTGAGCAATTTATTGGTATGTCAGGTTCTGGTTTTGCCCTTGGCTTGGCCATCGCATCCTACGAATGGATGGCGGCTATCACCTTGCTTATTGTTGGTAAATACTTCCTTCCCATTTTTATTAGTAAAGGCTTATACACCATTCCTGAGTTTGTAGAAAAGAGGTTTAGTAAGCAGCTAAAAACCATTCTAGCTATTTTCTGGATTGCCTTATATGTATTTGTTAACCTATCCTCTGTTTTATATTTAGGGTCATTAGCACTTGAAACTGTGCTCGGTATTCCTATGATGTACGGTGTACTTGGGCTAGCACTTTTTGCAGCGGCCTATTCCTTATATGGTGGATTATCTGCTGTGGCTTGGACAGATGTAATCCAAGTGGTGTTTCTTGTATTAGGAGGCTTAGTTACAACCTACTTAGCACTTGATGTAGTGTCAGATGGACAAGGTGTGATTGCAGGCTTTAATCATTTAGTCGCAGCCGCTCCCGATAGCTTTCATATGATTTTAGAAAAATCGAATAGTGAATACAAAAACCTTCCTGGTATTTGGGTGCTGATTGGAGGTTTGTGGGTTGCTAATATTTATTACTGGGGATTTAACCAATACATCATACAACGAACGTTAGCAGCTAAGTCATTAGCGGAAGCGCAAAAAGGAATAGCCCTTGCTGCCTTTTTAAAGCTAATCATTCCATTTATTGTGGTAATCCCAGGCATTGCAGCCTATGTAATGGTAAATGATCCTGAGATAATGGCGAGACTTGGAGATGCTGCTCTAGTTAATATTCCAGGAGAAGGAGCCTCCGACAAGGCCTATCCTTGGTTATTGCATTTACTTCCTTCTGGATTTAAAGGAATTGCATTTGCTGCCCTTGCAGCAGCGGTAGTATCGTCATTAGCCTCTATGCTCAATTCTACTTCTACCATTTTTACAATGGATATTTACAAGGCCTATATGAATAAAGAAGCGACTGATACTCAACTGGTAAGAACAGGCAGAATAACCGCTGCTGTTGCCTTGGCAATAGCCTGTGTGATGGCACCCTTATTAGGAGGTATTGATCAGGCATTCCAATTTATTCAAGAATACACAGGTATCGTTAGCCCAGGTATTTTAGCGGTGTTTATGTTAGGCTTATTCTGGAAAAAAACGACCAATAAAGCAGCCATTTCAGGAGCACTCCTTTCTATACCAATTGCCATTGGGTTAAAATTTGTGCCCAATATGCCATTTATGAATCAAATGGGCTTAACAGCCTTAGGTACGATGGTAGTTATTATTGTTGTCAGTCAAATAACAGGCAAGGGTAAGGATGATGAAAAAGGCATTGACCTTTCTGGAAGCATATTTAAAACCAGCCCTGTCTATAATATCTCTGCTTTTGCCATCAGTATTATCACTGCTATTTTATACGCTTTATTCTGGTAAATTATGTTCACTAAAAACACATATAACATAGGTTCATTTGAGGTAATCTCGGTGCGTAATTCACAAGGAATTGGCATTGATTTTATTCCACAAAAAGGGGGCGCCATTCATCAGCTTTACCTTGGAGCTAAGGCCGATCCTATATTTAGCTCGTTTAACCAAGGAGATGATATTGAACTTGACGTTTTGTTTAAGCAAGCGCTCTTATTTCCTTTTTCGAGTAGACTTAAAGCTGGAAAATACTCCTTTGAAGGCAAAAATTACAACTTCCCAATTAATGAAGTTGAAAATAATAATGCCTTACACGGGTTTCTTTCCAAAGAAACACTTGAAGTTGAAAGCATAGACTTAAGTGAGGATAAAGCCATTATTAATTTGGTGTACAAATATGATGGAGGGTTAAAGCATTATCCTTTTCAATTCAAAATAAACATTACTTATACCGTAAGTCAGTCTGAGTTTGCATTGGATTTTACCATTGAGAATCAAGGAAGTACTAGCTTACCCTACGGGTTTGGGTGGCATCCCTATTTTGAGTTCAAAGAGGGTATTCGAATCAATATGCCGGAAAGCTTGAAGCAGCTTGTAGATGCTAAAGGCATTGTTACTGGACAAGAAAAGGCCTTTAGCGATCTATCAAAATATGAAGTGTTAACAGAACCTTATGATACCTGCTTTAAATATCAAGAAAAGAAGCCACATACGTTAGTATTAGGCATGGGCGATGAATACAGTATAGAACTGTGGCAGGATGAAACCTTGGGATACATTCAGTTATACACGCCTTCTTTTAAACAGATTGCATTGGAGCCGCTAACCAGTAATATTAATGCACTAAACACAAAAAAAGGATTGATAACACTTCCTGCCGGTGAGGATAATACACATCAAATTAAAATAATATACAAACCGAATGAATAAGCATTCTTAAAAATACTTGGTTGATTAGTTACATATATCTAAATATGTGT
>CAZDQR010000306.1:0-4017 GCA_964507315.1 uncultured Roseivirgaceae bacterium | reverse complement strand
TACGCTTATTATAAATATCTGTAGACCTTTTACCATCTTTAAGTTTCGCATAAACTGCTTGTAAATTTTGCAAGCCTAATCTATCCGTTTCATCCATCTCTAGAACTCTTTCTAATAAAGGAATTGCTTGGTTGTACTCTTTAGAAGATTCCTTTTCCGCTTTATCAATATGTTTGCTATATTCTTTAACAGTCATATCATTAACAACTTCCATTATTTTATTCCCTTTGCTAATGTATAATACTGATAGATTAATTAGAGAATTTCTATTTGTAGGCTCCATTTCTAATGCTTGTTTATAATAAACTTCAGCACTGTCTAAATTATTTGTCATATCATACAGCATTGCTAAATTAGCAACTAAAACAACCTTATTAGGCTCATTTGAAATTGCTGTTTTTTGTCCAATTATGGCCTCATCTAACTTGTCCATTTTAATTAAAATATCCACTTCTTTACGCTGAAATTCTAATTCAGATGGAAATTTTTCTTGGCCAATTTTGGCATATTTTAAAGCTGTCTCTAACTCTTCCTTTTCGAATTGATAAATTGTAATAACACTAAATATTACGCTAGTTGAGTACTCCCCTAATTCAATGAGCTTCTCATAATTAACAAGTGTATTATCATACTGTTTGTTTTCTTGAGCGACCATACCAGCATATAAATAACCTGTGGTGTCTGTTGGTTTGATAGATGCTACATCTACGAAGTTTTTGTAGGCTGCTTCCAGATTTTTGTTATTATAGTTTTCTACTCCTTTGTTTAATGTTCTATCATACATCTGTTGTTTTGCTAACTCTGCAAGTCCACCAAAAGTGGAACCTTCTTTCTCCAACTCAATTGTTTTCAAATAGCTATCAACTGCAGTTTTTAAAGCGTTTGGATATTTCGCATTTAAGGATTCATCGGCCGACTGAAATATTTTATCATAGATTTGAGCTCTTGTGTACCATGTTTTACCTTTTAACATTGTTTTTTCGAAGGTGATTGCAGGTTCAATTAATTCTGCTGCTTCAGATAATTCAACTGCAGCTGACTCTCCATTTGCCATTAATGTACCAACTTTAGTTAATAAATTGGTGGCTTTAGTTACATTTTTATTTTGACCAAAAGAGGTTATTGTTACCCCTAAAAATATGGTCAACATCATTACATTTTTCATCTTACTATTCGTTTGTATTTGTTGGTTCTTCATTTGAATTATCTTCACTTTTAGAATTCTCGTCAGAGTTGTTTTCTTCTTCCTCATCTTCCAATCCTTCTATTAGTTCAATCTTTGCAATAGATGATATTTCATCATTATCGTTTAATCGAATAAGCTTCACTCCTTGCGTAGCTCTGCCCATTACACGTAAGTTCTCAACTTCCATTCTAATGGTGATACCGCTCTTATTAATAATCATAAGTTGATCAGTATCAACTACTTCTTTTATGGCAACTAACGTTCCTGTTTTCTCGGTAACATTCATTGCTTTTACACCTTTTCCACCACGTTTGGTAATACGGTACTCTCCTACTTCGGATCGCTTACCATACCCTTTTTCAGATACCACAAGCAGAGTTGCATCTTCTCTAGATACACATACCATGCCAATTAACTTATGCTCCTCTTTATCGATGCGCATTGCACGTACTCCTGTTGCTGTTCTTCCCATCGATCTAACATCAGATTCGTGGAAGTGAATGGCCAAGCCTTTAGAACTTGCTATAATTATATGATTATTGCCATTAGTAAGGTTAACATCAAGTAATTGGTCGCCTTCAGCAATGTTAATGGCATTAATACCGTTTGTTCTTGGTCGAGAATAAGCTTCTAAACTCGTTTTCTTAATGGTTCCATTTTCAGTACACATTACAATAAAGTTATTATTGATGTAATCTTCATCAACTAAACTCTTCACTGCAATTACTGCTTTTACTTTATCTCCAGACTCAATATTTAGGAGATTTTGAATAGCCCGTCCTTTAGTAGCCTTTCCTCCTTCAGGAATTTGCCATACTTTTTTCCAGAAGACTTTACCAGAATCTGTAAAAATGAGTAAGTAATTATGGTTTGTGGCTACAAATAAGTGTTCTGTAAAATCATCATCTTTTGTGGTGGCTCCTTTTGATCCAACGCCACCTCTACCTTGTGTTCGATATTCTTTAAGAGCTGTTCGCTTAATATACCCTTCGTGAGATATGGTTAGCACCATTTCTTCATCTGGAATCATATCTTCAGCTGTCATATCATCCGCAGCATGCTCAATTACCGATCTACGGTCGTCTCCATAACGTTCCTTAATATCAGCTAATTCATCTTTAATGATACCCATTCGAATAGATTCATCACCTAATATCTCGTTTAAACGAGCAATAAGAACTTGAATTTCATCGTATTCTTTCTGTATTTTTTCACGCTCAAGACCTGTAAGTCTTTGCAAGCGCATTTCTAAGATCGCTTTTGCTTGAATTTCACTTAAGTCAAACTTCTTAATTAGTCCATCTTTAGCAATTTCAGGATCTCTCGAACTTCGAATTAATGCAATTACCTCATCTAAATGATCAAGTGCGATCAAATACCCTTGTAAAATATGTGCTCGTTTCTCGGCTTCTCTTAATTCGTATTTTGTTCTACGTATTACAACCTCGTGTCTGTGGTCTACATAATGATGAATCATATCTTTTAGATTCAACATTTCTGGTCGCCCTTTAACTAGTGCAATATTATTTACACTAAACGAAGATTGTAATTGAGTGTGTTTGTATAAATTATTTAATACAATATTTGGAATAGCATCCTTCTTTAGATCGTAAACGATCCGCATTCCATTTCTATCCGATTCATCTCTAATATCAGAAATGCCTTCAATTTTCTTTTCATTGATAAAACCAGCGGTTTTTTCAATCATCGAAGCTTTATTAACCTGATAAGGAATTTCAGAAATAATAATTTGCTCCTTGCCTGTTTTAGTTACATCAAAATGAGCTTTCGCTCTAAGCACTATTCTACCTCTACCCGTTTCAAAAGCTGAACGAACTCCTGTGTAGCCGTAAATAGTTGCTCCAGTAGGAAAATCAGGCGCAATAATATGCTCCATTAATCCTTCTATCGTGATGTCGTTGTCATCTATATAAGCTGTTATGCCATCTACAACCTCAGATAAATTATGAGGAGGCATATTGGTAGCCATACCTACAGCAATACCAGATGCACCATTTAAAAGCAACGTAGGAAGCTTAGCAGGCATTACAGTTGGCTCCTTTAGGGAGTCATCAAAATTAAGCTGAAAATCAACAGTATCTTTATTGATGTCTGTTACCAATTCATCAGCAATACGCTTTAAACGAGCCTCTGTGTAACGCATTGCTGCAGGCGAATCGCCATCAACTGATCCAAAGTTCCCTTGCCCATCTACTAATGGATAACGTAACGACCATGGTTGAGCCATACGTACCATTGCTTCATAAACAGAAGAATCGCCATGTGGGTGATACTTACCGAGTACTTCCCCAACAATTCTTGCAGATTTCTTATGCGCCTTGTTATAGCTTACTCCTAAATCTAGCATTCCGTATAGCACTCTTCTGTGAACAGGTTTTAATCCATCACGAACGTCTGGTAATGCTCTAGAAACAATTACTGACATCGAATAATCGATGTAAGCAGCTTTCATTTCTTCTTCAATATTTATTGGAATAATGGTCTCTGAGCCAAATTGCTCTTCGTTCTCGTCCTCTGCCATTTATGGAGTTATAGGTTCAAAAAATTTCAACTCCAAAAATACAAATAATTAAACTTATTTAGGCAATTTAACAAGCTATAAAATGGGGTTTAAAGGCATTATTTATCAATTAGAAACGAATGATTCGAGACATTTCTATTTTGTCCTTAAAAAAAAGATTTTTTACTCCCCAAAGAGCATCAATTATGCTTGCTTTTAATAGGAAATTAAAGGCAGATAGATACGCAGAAGACTCTTTGTGTGTGCCTTGAATGGTAAATATAAGTTCTTTTTATAAGAAGATCCAGAG
>CAZDQR010000305.1:0-4022 GCA_964507315.1 uncultured Roseivirgaceae bacterium | reverse complement strand
ACCCTTTAAGCAGAGATACGCTCAAAAGGATTCTTACAGAACCTAAAAATGCTCTATTAAAGCAATACGAAAAGCTTTTTGAGATGGAAGGCATTCGATTAGAAATTAAGCCTTCGGCCTTAGATTTTATCGTTGATAAGGCTGTTGAGTTTAAGCTAGGTGCTCGTGGGTTGCGTTCTATTTGCGAAGCCATTGTTACCGATGCTATGTTTGAATTACCATCCGAAGAAGGTGTTGACAAACTTGTTATAACGAAAGATTACGCTGAGAAAAAAATCAGTAAATCGAAGTATAGTAAGCTGAAAGTAGCATAGGGGGACTCCCGCAGATAACGGGGATTAACACAGATTTTATACTCTAAACACAATGGGATTGACTTTCGTTAAGTAGAAGATGCTTCATTTCTCAGCATAAGGAAAAATCTTATTAGGTGGTACAATTACTCCATTTGTAGAAGTGCACTTTTTACATCCTGTACAGGTAGTTTACAAGTTTTATTTTGGCATACATAAATCATGGTCTCCCCTTTTACCAATTTCATACTTAATAACTCTAGAGAGCCTTCCGTTTTTCCACCAAGTAATAAGGCATTGGGTAGGTAATTGGAAGCAATCTCTTTTCTAATTTCTTCAGCTTTTTTACCTACAATGGCCACTTCATAAGGTTCTTTTAGCATTCTTCTATACAATTCAAACCAATTATAATAGAAAGAAGCTTGTTGTTCCATAAAAGGTAGCGCTGAGGTCAGCATACTTTTAGATTGCTTTAAATAACCTTCGTTATACATATAATGACCCAGAAAATATAAATTCAGCGCCATCATTGAATTTGCTGAAGGAATTACATTATCATCAATTGTAGATTTTTGAACATATAAATTAGCATCTTCAGCAGATTTAAAATTAAACAAGCCATTATCGTGATTAAAGAAATTTTTAAAACTTACCTCCATTAATGTATTGGCTCTTATTAACCACTCTTGATCAAAAGAAATCTGATATAGTTTTATAAATGCTTGAATGGTAGATGCATAATCCTCGCTAAATCCATTAATAGATGCTTTCCCATTTTTATAATTTCTCTTCAATTGCTGTCCATCCCACATCTCTGTCCAAATAAAGTTACCAGTGTTTATAGCACTTTCACGATACCTCTCGCTGCCCAACGCTTCGTAAGCATCTGCCAAGCCAGACACCATAAGCGCATTCCAAGAAGTGAGTATTTTATCATCTAATCCAGGATGAATTCGTTTCTCTCTTTCCTTTAGGAGGGCTTTATTATTCTTTTTAATTTGAGCCTTAAAATTATTTAACTCAAGACTATTCCGTTCACAGTATTCTTTAATAGGTATTAATGTTCTAAATACATTTTTCCCTTCCCAATTACCTCGAGCACTTACATCATAATAGGTTAAATAATTAGATTGGTCATCCCCAATAATATCTATAATCTCTGATTTGCTCCATACATAATACTTTCCTTCCTCTCCTTCACTATCCGCATCCAACGAAGAATAATAAGCGCCCTTTCCATCATATAATTCGCGATTACAAAATTCAATAGTTTCCTCTATGACCTGCTTATATAAAGTGCTTTTAGTTAACTTATACGCTGTACTATAAGCACTTAGTAATTGACCATTATCATATAGCATTTTTTCGAAATGAGGAATATGCCAATCTGGATCAGTAGAATACCGGGCAAACCCTCCTCCAATTTGGTCATAAATACCACCATAGGCCATATTATCTAAGGTTGTGATTACTGCACTTTTACCATCATCACTCGTATAGTCAGAAGAGTAATTAAGCAAAGCAATGAGTGAAACAGGCATAGGAAATTTCATGCGGCCTCTTCTGCCTCCCTTTTTATTATCATAACTATTAATCCAGTCTTTAGCAGTTTTCCCTAATTGCTTTTGATCAAACTCTTTGGCTTCGCCAACATTAATGATGCTCATTTGGGCAACCCCACTTTGTACTTTATTAGCTTGTTCAATAGCTTTTTCAGGGCTTTTCTCATAAAAATCTTGCACACTACTTAATACTTTCATCCAATTCTCCTTAGCGAAATAAGTGCCTGCATAAATTGGCCTTCCATCTGGTAAACAAATTACATTTAATGGCCAGCCTCCTTGGCCAGTCATAATTTGAGCAGCATCCATATACACTTGATCAATGTCTGGCCGTTCTTCCCTATCTACTTTAATGGATACAAAATACTTATTCATCAAATTAGCCACTACTGTATCCTCAAAAGATTCGTGCTCCATTACATGGCACCAATGGCAGGCAGCATATCCAACACTTACGATAATCAATTTTTGCTCTTTTTTTGCTTGCTCCAATGCTTCGTCTCCCCATGGGTTCCAATCAACAGGGTTATGTGCATGCTGTAAAAGATACGGACTGGATTCTTCAATAAGTTTGTTAGTATAGTCGTGCATATCTTCGTTTTTGTTTTGGCAAGATGAGGCCAATGACAAATGAATGATTGTTGTTATTAGAACTAATGATACTTTTCGAAAGTGCATAGATTGCAAGTTAAAACAAAGTTGGGAGTTTGGAGTTGAAAGTTCGGAGTTGGAAGAAAAAAACCTAGTAACATTGTACTATAAATAATCATTAATGAAATATTATATCATTGCTGGAGAGCGCTCGGGAGATTTACATGCTTCGAACCTAATGAAGGCCTTAAAATCTAAAGACACTCAATCTGAATTTAGGTTTTGGGGGGGTGATTACATGCAAGCAGTTGGGGGTGAAATGGTTGTGCATTATCGTGAACTTGCCTTTATGGGTTTTCTTGAAGTACTTCTCAACTTGTTCACTATTTCTAAATTTATCAGCCAATGTAAAAAAGATATTTCAGTGTATAAACCTGATGTGCTGGTGCTGGTGGACTACGGAGGATTTAATTTAAAGATTGCCAAATACGCTAAGAGTATTGGGCTAAAAGTTGTGTATTATATTTCTCCTAAAGTGTGGGCATGGAACCAGAAACGAGCTTACAAAATAAAAGATAGGGTTGATAAAATGCTATGTATTCTTCCTTTTGAGGTGGAATTCTACAAAAAGTTTGGTTGGGAAGTGGAGTATGTTGGTAACCCTGTAATTGAAGCGGTACAAGCCCATAAAATAAACCCTAATTTTATTAAGGAGAATACATTAGAAAAAGATAAAGAATTAATTGCTGTACTCCCAGGGAGCCGAAAACAAGAGCTTGTAAAAATACTGCCAACCATTGCTGCTGTAATTGCCCAGTTTCCTGATAAACAATTTGTAGTAGCAGGCGTTAATAACTTGCCTACTGATTTATATGAACCCATTTTAACATTTACTAATGTTACTCTTGTTTTTGAGAAAACTTACGACCTATTAAGTTTTGCCAAAGCTGCCATTGTTTGCTCAGGTACTGCCACCTTAGAAACGGCATTATTCAACACCCCTCAAGTAGTAATTTATAAAACAAGCCCTATTTCGTATGCCATTGGCAGCCGTGTGGTTAAAGTAAAATATATGAGCCTAGTTAACCTTATTGTTGATGAAGAAATTGTTCCTGAATTGCTTCAACATGAGTGTACCACAGAGAGGATAGTTGCTGATTTGCAACGACTACTTACGGAAGGTATTGACTATAAACACTTAACTGATATTATAGGAGATAAAGTGGCTTCTGAAGAAGCAGCTAAGAGTATAACAAGCCATTTTTAATTAAATAAGCTCTACCAAATTTTTAAATTTTGATAGAGCTATTATGAGATAACCTATTTATTTACTACAAAAACTTCCTGCCAATCCACTTTCTCTTCCACCTGCAAAAGTAGAATTATCAACAGTAAATCGTAAGGTAAGTGTTTTATTCTCGTTTGATAACTCCATTGTAACATTAACAGAAGTAGTATTTGAAAATACTACTTGAAAACTACTAGATGGAGATGAACTATCGAAATTAACAATGCTGCCTGAGGCATCTGCCCAAGCAGTGCCACCATTGGTTATGGTGTAATTAGTATCAGATAT
>CAZDQR010000304.1:2597-4026 GCA_964507315.1 uncultured Roseivirgaceae bacterium | reverse complement strand
TATCAATTCGATTGATTGATTCTTCAACTCCAAGTACTGCTAATATACCCATTAAATCTGGTCCTCCACCTTGGCCTGTTAATGCTAACCGCAATCCAGGCATTACTTTTCCAAAGCCAAGTTCTAATTTGTTCACGGTTTTTTCAAATAACTCTTTAAAAGATTCTGCTGTGGTTGGGTTGTTTTCTGATAGGTAAGTAACAAATAAGTTAAGTGCTTTTACTGTTTCTTCTTTCCACTTCTTTTTAACCGTTTTAGCATCATACTCAGTAGGACTAACAAAAAAGTATTGCCCATTGTTCCAAATATCTTGCTCGAATGTGCTTCGTTCGATTAGCAAACCAATTATGGATGTTGCTTTTTCCGTTGTACAAGTAAAGCCAGCCTCTTGAGCTTTATTTATCAATGACTCGGACAGTGCTTCTATAGGAGAATTTCTTAAGTAATGCTCATTAAGCCAATTCGCTTTTTGAATATCAAATTTTGCGCCTGCTTTACTTATGCGTTCTAATTCAAAGGCTTCACTTAATTCTTTCAATGAAAAAATCTCTTGTTCTGTTCCTGGGTTCCAACCTAGTAATGCTAAAAAGTTTACCATAGTTTCGGGTAAATACCCTTTTTCTTTAAAGCCTTCAGCTGTATCTCCAGTTTTGCCATCGGTATAGTTTAATGGAAAGATCGGGAACCCGTGCTTGTCAGCATCTCGTTTGCTTAGCTTGCCATTTCCTTCGGGTTTTAGTAATAATGGTAAATGAGCAAATTGAGGTGCTTCCCACCCTAAGTATTGGTAAAGCACTACGTGTAAGGGTGCGGATGGCAGCCACTCTTCGCCACGAATTACATGGGTGATTTTCATTAAATGATCATCCACAATATTGGCTAAATGGTAGGTAGGAAACCCATCAGATTTCATCAATATTTTATCATCCATTGTGTTGGTGTTAACAACAACTTTACCACGGACAATGTCATTTACTTCAATGGTTTTATCTCCTTCTAATTTAATTCTAATTACATATGGTGCACCTGAATTTAGAATCGATTCAACTTCCGACTTCTCTAATGTTAGCGAGTTTTTCATCTCCATTCTATTGATGGAGCTGTATTGTTGGTTGGCTGCTTTGGCTTCTTGGAGCTTGGTGCGCATAGCTTCCAATTCTTCAGGAGAATCAAAAGCATAATAGGCTAGTCCTGCATCCAATAATAGCTGTGCATATTGTTTGTATAGTTCGAGCCGTTCGGATTGGCGGTATGAGCCAAAGTCTCCACCCTTAATTGGACTTTCGTCTGGTGATATTCCACACCAGTTTAGAGCATCCATTATATATTCTTCTGCTCCATCTACTTTGCGTTTTTGATCGGTATCTTCTATCCGAAGGATAAATTCTCCGCCATGTTTTTTCGCAAATAGATAATTATATAAGGCGGT
>CAZDQR010000304.1:0-2497 GCA_964507315.1 uncultured Roseivirgaceae bacterium | reverse complement strand
TATTTTAACGTTGCTATACAAGAAATTTCCACATTCACATTTTTAGGTAATGTGCTAACTTCTACGGTTTCCCTAGCTGGAGGTTGTTCTCCAAAGTAGCTACCATACACTTCGTTAATGGCAGCAAAATCTCCCATGTCGGCTACAAAAATGCTGCACTTTACTACATGTTCAAAATTAACTCCAGCCTCTTCCAAAATAGCTTGTAGATTTTGCATAACTCTATGTGTTTCATCTTTAATACCCGAAGAAACTAGTTCCATTGTTTCGGGAATAAAAGGCACTTGGCCAGAAACATAAAGCATTCCGTTAGTAGCAACAGCTTGGCTGTAAGGGCCAATGGCAGCCGGAGCTTTGCTAGTGTGTATGATTTTCTTATCCATAACGAATTATTGTATTTTTGGCAAAATTAGTCAATGATTTAATAGGAGCATTGCATTTAAATTAAAATCAGATGAACATAATTGTTGTTGGGTCTAAAGCTCAAGCAGATCTTATAAAGTCAAAAGTAAAAGAAGAGCACACAATCCTATTTGCAGGCTTTGTGTCTGAATCTCATCTGGAAAAGGCCAATGTAGTTTTTGATTTTACTACCGATGATCACCAAGAGGCATTGGAGCAATATGCGAACTATCCAGAGATTGTTGTTTTTCTAAATTCGGTAACAACAAGCTTGGCAGAGCAGGCCGTGTACCAATCGGAGCTAGGGTGTAAGCTTTTTGGGTTTAACGGACACCCAACTTTTATAGAACGAGATCTATTAGAAGTAACTATCTATAACGTGGCAGAAAAGGATTATTTAGATACAATAATTGGTGAGCTAGGTTTGGCTATGGAAGTAGTAGATGATAGAGTTGGGATGGTAACACCACGTATTATTGCTATGATTATTAATGAAGCTTTTTATACAGTAATGGAAGGCACGGCCACCAAAGAAGATATTGACCTCGGAATGAAGCTTGGCACCAATTACCCCATGGGGCCATTTGAATGGGCCACTAAATGGGGCATTATTAATGTGTATGAAGTTCTTGATGCACTTTTTGAAGACACCAAAGACGAGCGGTATAAAATTTGCCCGTTGTTAAAGAAAGAGTATTTGAAGGCTATGGTATGATAGTCCTAAGGAATCCTTAATCTAACACCAATTCATTGTCATTTGGTACCTCAAACTCATTGCCAATTGCTTTTTGTTTCCTATAATTATTTGGGGTAGTTTCAACCCAATAGGCATCACCAAATAGATTAAAAAAGTAGCGCTTATCTATAAAGGCTTGGTAGTCTTCATGAATTTGGTAATGTCCGTTTGTAGTGGTGCTTAAACTATCTGTTCCTTGTTCTTCTATCCATTTATTTCTAAAGTAATGGATATAAATGGTATCGTTACAAAAAAGGAGATGCTTGGGTTCGGCACTTCCTCCATTCCATTTAATACTACCGTTATCTAAGTCTATTTTATAGCTAAAACTATGCGTGGTTCCATAATTATACTTGGTAATTAAACCAATGGCAGTCGTTTCTTTATTAATTTTTTCAACAACTAAGTGTTTCCCATTCGGTAACATTTTGCTAGTAACATCAGTGCTCTCATCTCTTAAATGGGTGCAATTTGTAATGCACAAAAGCATTACGAAACTGTAAAATATTAAAAGGGATGTTTTAGGTCGGCTCATTAAGTTTAAACGTAAACTTCTAAAAGCTTAGTACTACTAGAAGGGTTAATTATCACCTCAATTAATTGGTTAGGAATTAAAATACTATCTCCCAATTTATAGCTTATTGTTCCACCTGAATAAATAATAGATCCCTCTCCTTCTAGGCACATGAGTATCACAAATGAATCGAGCGTTGAGTAATCTCTTGTAATTTCTTTGTTTATTAATAATCTGTTGGTGGTAAAATAGTCACAAGATTCAAGCTCAACTTCTTCAGCGGTTCTATCATAGGTTGTTTTATAATGCTCGTAAAAGGCATAGTCAATGGCATCAACTGCCTCTTCTACATGCAGTTCTCTAGTGTTCCCATTGGCATCTTTTCTGTCGAAATCATAGATACGGTAGGTGATATCAGATGTTTGCTGAATTTCAGCGATTAAAAGCCCCTTGCCAATGGTGTGCACTCGACCGGCAGGTAAAAAGAATACATCATCTTTGGCTACTTGTTCTTTGTTAAGCAGTTCGATTAATTTGCCATTTTTAAAATACTCTAAGTATTCTTTTTTAGAGGTTGGTTGATTAAAACCTGCAATCAAGCTTGCTCCTTCTTCGGCATCCACTACATACCACATTTCAGTTTTACCAAATGAATTGTGGCGTTCTTTTGCCATTTCATCATCGGGGTGCACTTGAATGGATAGATATTGGTTGGCATCTATAAATTTGATAAGTAAAGGGAAATTAGCCCCAAATTTTTTATACACTTTTTCTCCTACCAAGGCTCCTTGGTGTTGCTCTATTAACTCAACTAATGATTTGCTTTGTTGAGGGCCCTCAGAAAC
>CAZDQR010000303.1:0-4058 GCA_964507315.1 uncultured Roseivirgaceae bacterium | reverse complement strand
AAAGGGTGATAAGGAGCTGCTGATTTATAGGTTGGGAAAATGGGATTTTCTAAACGGAAAATTAGAGCAAGGAGAGTCTTTTAAGCTAGCTGCTGTACGTGAGGTAGAAGAAGAAACAGGAGTAGAGGTTTTACTCCATAAAAAAGTGTGTACTACTTGGCATACCTACACTTTTCGCAAGAAACGCATTTTAAAGTGCACTAAATGGTATGCAATGGAGTGTGTTAATGATAAAAATTTAGCTCCTCAACAAGACGAAAGTATTGAAAAAGCAGAGTGGCTTACTCGCAAAGAATCTCAAACTGCCCTAAAAAACACGTATAATTCAATTCGATTTGTGTGGGATTCGTACTTGGCTTATAAAGAATAATTAACCTTAGGTCAATCTCAGGTTAATAGATGCTGGCTTTTCGCAAACGCCACCATCCATTTTCGCTTATTTTTTTCTTATTCTTACGAAGTAAAATAATGAGTGCACCAGAAGTTACCAAAGCTGCAGAAGTAACACCAATACCTGAATCCCAAGTATAGCCGCCTTCTTGTATAAGTCCTCTATTAATATAGTCTATAGCTAAAATTACAACACCTGCTGATATTAGAATAGGGCCTGCAGTAGTTAACAGGTTTGATTCCCTTTTATTACCAATGTGCACCATTTTAATGGAATTGAAAGGGATGGTATCGTTATTAGCAACAAATGCACTATCCAAAATATTTGTTAGTATGGCATTTTCAGGTGAATCATGACCTTTTTGTTGAAAATAAATTTTCTCTCCTATATTATAAGTAAACCTTTTTTTAGTCCCCATTTTTTCTAAAACTAAAAAAGATTGGCTAAAAGAAACAGTTGTAAGGGTACTAAATATAAGTACTAATAAAATGTGCTTTTTATACTTCAAGTAACAGTGTTAAATGTGAATTAAAGGTAGTTTTTTTATTTCAGCTTTTAGCTTTCTCTTTCTAACTGCTACATAAATAATGGTATCTGGTTTGGCGTATTCGCTTTTTACATAGCCCATGCCAATGCCTTTACTAAGCATTGGAGATTGGGTGCCAGAAGTCACTGTCCCAATTTCTTCACCAGCTTCATTTTCTAGGATGTAATCGTGACGAGGTATGCCTCTATCAATCATTTCGAACCCTACTAATTTTTTAGTTACACCAGCTTCTTTTTGTGCTTTTAAAGCTTCTGAATTAGTAAACTCTTTCGTAAATTTTGTAATCCAACCTAATCCAGCTTCTAGTGGGGAGGTGGTATCATTAATGTCATTACCATATAGGCAAAATCCCATTTCCATACGGAGGGTATCTCTTGCTCCTAAACCAATGGGTTGTATGTTTTCGTCTTTGCCTGCTTCAAAAACTGCATCCCAAACAGTTTTAGCATCGGCATTTTTTACATATAATTCGAACCCTCCAGAACCAGTGTAGCCTGTGGCAGAAATAATTACATCATTTGCTCCGGCAATAGCCCCTTGCTCAAAATGATAGTATTTGATCTCGCTAAGATTTACATCTGTAATTTTTTGAAGAACACTTAATGCTTTAGGACCTTGCACTGCAAATAAGCAATAATTATCAGAGGAATTTTCAATATCAACTCCAAGATCATTATGGCTATTAACCCAATCCCAATCTTTTTGCATGTTAGAAGCATTAACTACTAACATATATTCCTCATCGTTCATTTTGTAAACGATTAAATCATCTACAATTCCACCTTCATTATTAGGAAAGCAAGAGTACTGTGCTCTGCCTGGTGTGAGTTTAGATGCATCGTTGCTTGTTATTTTCTGAATGAGATCAAGTGCTTTAGGTCCCCTAAGGAAGAATTCACCCATATGAGAAACGTCAAAAACACCAACTCCATTTCTAACAGTCATATGTTCTTCAATATCCGAAGTGTACCTAACGGCCATATTATAACCTGCAAACGGAATTAATTTTCCATCTAAGGCTTCGTGAACATCATTTAAAACTAGTTTTTTAATCTCTTCCATGTCAGTAAAATTAGGCAACAAAAATACAATAAACCAATTGTATAAAAGAAGAAATTTAGTATCTAGTGTGCGATTTTTTCGATGAAATTCAGGGTTGAATTAACTACATTATTATCTCTTAAAATGCGTGTGTGTCCTAGTCCCTTAGTTAGCATTAATTCTGAGTTCTCTTTGATATTATGCAATAACTCTGCGTTATTATAAGGCACTTCTAGGTCATCTTTATCATGGATTATTAAATGGTTTTTAAGGGTTACTCCCTTGATGAGTACGCACGCAGTTATAGCTTCAAAATCTAGGTTAAATCGCTTTACAACCATTTTTCGCATGGCGGCATCAGTGTTTATTGAAGCGTTAATTTTTTTGCGAAAACTGCTTAAAATATCTTTTCCAATGGTGGGGGATGATATCATCACTACGTTTTCTAATTGGAGACCTTCTTTAATTGCATAAAGAAGAGATACTCCACCAAAGGAATGCCCAATGCCTATTTGTATTATGCCAACGTGCTCATTAATATGTGTTAAAACCTCGTAAAACTCCTGAATATTAGTGTTTTTTCCTTCTGATAACCCGTGTGCAGGAGCATCAAACCCAATTACTTGGTAGCCTTGTTGCACCAAGGGTTTGATAAATTTATGAAACTGTGTAGCCCTGCCACTCCACCCATGTACCACTACTGCAATTGGATTGCCTTGGCTTCCCCATGTGTATAATGCTACTTCTTTTGAGTTGATGGTAATAGTAGATTTAGTGGCGGTTTCAAAAGCTTCTAATTCTCTTTCAGGGCGGTTGAACCTGAAAGGTGAAAAGAAAAGATTCCAAGCGATATTATGAGCAATTCTGGGCACAACCTTTTCAAGCTTGGGGTAGGACCACCTAATGGCTTTTAATGAGAAAGGTTCTTTTATGTTTGTTTTAGTTTTGTTCATAATTTAAGACCAATCGGTCTGTTTTTGTATAAAAAAATTAAGCTATAGTATTAGCTCTCATTTGAATTTTTAAGTGTTTTACTACAGTTTGTACTGGCCCTGTATCATTATTAACTCTTGCCATAATAAGCGCTCCCTCCATACTAGAAAGAATGAGTGTACTTAGCTCTTCGCTTTTTATATGAGCACTAAATTCACCTGAATCTATGCCTTCATCAATTTTAATTTCTACGTATCTTTTTAATTGATTAATGGCAGATCTTGCTTTTTCTGTTAAGGATGGGTGTATGCCAGTAGAATCCACGGCAGTGTTAAAAATGGGGCAACCTCCTGCTATAACAGGGTTTAAATGAAAAGATTCAAACACTGAAATTATTCCTAAAATTTTTTCAAAGCTGCTATTGCAATTTACTAATCCTTCTTTAAATCTGTCTATAACAAGATTAAATGAATAATCGAATGCTTCAAATGCAATTTCATCTTTGTTTTTAAAGTGGTTGTATATGCCCCCTTTTTTTAGGCCTGTGGCTTCCATAATGTCTTGCAAGGAGCATCCGTTAAATCCCTTAGTGTTAAACAAAGCAGCAGATTGCTGTATGATATGTTCTTTCGTTGTTAACATGTAAGACCGTTCGGTCTGTAAAGGTGTAGACTTAAGCTTAGAATTCCAAATGTTAATTATGGATTAGACTTTATAGTCTTCTAAAATTGAAATGGCTTCTTTAAATTGTGGGCTTAATTCAGCCTTGATATCTATGGTAGTTCCATTAAAATTAAACTGGAGTTGCTGTGCGTGTAAGAGCATAGTGGTCATACTAAATTTATCTTTCCACATCCGATTTTGCTTATTGCAGCCATGCGGCCTATCTCCAATAATTGGATGATAAATATGTGCCATATGTTTGCGAAGTTG
The DNA here is from genome assembly GCA_964507315.1 of uncultured Roseivirgaceae bacterium. GTDB lineage: Bacteria > Bacteroidota > Bacteroidia > Cytophagales > Cyclobacteriaceae > JAKISE01. Next base: position 213 of record CAZDQR010000303.1, on the reverse strand, counting down.
ATGAAATCGGCCTGTTTGAGGCTTTAATTCTACCATGCTATACCTGGACGTGCTGAACTTGCCAAGTGAGATGTTAAGTTCATACTGCCTCAAAACGTTGTAATTAGTTAGAGCGTCTTGGGTTTTATCATTTTCTGTTAAGGCATAATCAATAAAACCATTTAGAGATAGTCACTTAGCTACCTAATATAATCTTTGTATATTGCCTATCTA
>CAZDQR010000302.1:0-4107 GCA_964507315.1 uncultured Roseivirgaceae bacterium | reverse complement strand
TTGATGCAGTTCCCTTTATTATTGTGTTTGTGATCTTAAGGACTCTTGGTAAATACACAGGCGTAATGTCGGGTGCCATGCTCACTAAGCAGCCTAGTGCAATTAAAAAATACGTGGTAGGAGGTTTAATTCCTCAAGGAGGAATTGTGGTTGGATTAGCACTCTTTATTCAGCAAATTGAAGCCTTTAATGCCTTTGGCGGCTTGATGTTGAATATTATAATGGGTACCACTATTTTGCACGAAATATTTGGCCCTATAATAGCCAAAGCTAGTTTGCGAAAAGCAGGGGAGATAAAATAATTTTTACTAACCCAAAATGGGTAGAAATATTACCCTTATTTATCAATAAATTTTTGATAATCAGGCCTAGGGAGCATATAATAGATAACGTCTGGGTTTTTACTATTAAACCACATATTATAACGTGCTACTATTTGCTGGTAGTTAAGAAATTTATAGCCTTCTTCAGCATCTCTAACCTTTTTATTGAGTTGCCCATCATCAAAAATCATTGAACTCATATTCAGCCCAAAGTTGATGGCCAAGCGACCAACAAAGTAAGAAGTAAGTGTAACCGTATTTGTTACCAAACGATTAACAGAATAATATTCAGGTCGGTCATACGGAATGTTGGGTTTCAATACAATGCTTTCTCTAATCGCACCTTCTCGTACAACCATTACCCAACGGCTGCTATCGCCTTCAAAAAACTCACGAACATATAAACGGTCGTTTACAAAAAAACCAGCTAGTTTAGTTTTTAAGAAAGGCTTTTCTTTATTTTTCTTGTTATAGGTAATAAGGGGTAATTGGCCATCAAAAAGCATATAAGGCTCTTCGTATTTTATGCGCACTTTTTCTTTCTTGCCATTATTTAAAATAATGAAGCCTTCTAAAGGTTGGTCGTATTTATCAATATCAACATATCTTTTATATGCTTCTTTATTTACATTTTGCGCAAAGGCAGAAGTGCAAATTAGCATAAGTACAAGGCCAGAAAGAAAGTGTTTCATTAGTTATTTATTTAGCTTATTAACAAATACCAAACCAGTTATGGCATCAATTAAGCTTTTTCAAATCAATTATCTAAAAGTAAATATAAAAAACTAAGTTCAAAATAGATATTCTTAACTAATATTCATTCATTTAAAACATCAATTACATATAAATATAGTTTTCACCTCTTATAATATCTATATTCCAATAAAAATTATCTTCATAAAAATTCAATTCTATTCTTTATAATTGCGTTTTAATTTTTATTACTATTTAAAATAATGGCTGAACAACAAGAAATTGATCAAAAGCACATAGCTGATCTTCAAGATAAAATAAAAAATGTATTTACCGAAATTGGCAAAGTAGTAGTAGGGCAAGAGCATATGATTAATAGGCTCCTGGTTGGTTTATTTGCGAATGGCCATATCCTCTTGGAAGGTGTGCCAGGTATAGCCAAAACGTTAACAGTTAGCACCTTGGCTAAGGTGCTTCATTTGGATTTTAACAGAATACAATTTACTCCCGATTTATTGCCTGCCGATTTAGTGGGTACAATGATCTATAATCAAAAAGAAGCAAGCTTTGAGGTAAAGAAAGGACCTGTGTTTGCCAACTTAATTTTGGCAGATGAGGTAAATAGATCTCCTGCAAAGGTGCAATCGGCTTTGCTAGAGTCTATGCAAGAAAAGCAGGTTACTATTGGAGATACTACGTATCCTTTAGATAGGCCATTTTTGGTGCTAGCCACTCAAAATCCAGTTGATCAGGAAGGTACGTACCCATTGCCAGAGGCGCAGATCGATCGGTTTATGATGAAGGTTCACGTAAACTATCCTAGCAAGGCAGAAGAGCTTGAAGTAATGCGAAGGATGTCGAACCTTACCTTTAGCTCTGAAGTTGATACCATACTTACCAAGGAAGATATTTTTGCTATTAGAGATGCTGTTAATAAGGTGAGCTTGAACGAATCTATAGAAAATTACATTATCGAGTTGGTGTATGCCACTCGTGAGCCAAAGGAATATGGTTTAGATAATGAAGCACAATATATCCAGTTTGGGGCATCACCAAGGGCTACTATTAATATGAACCTTGCAGCCAAGGTTATTGCCTTCTTTAATAAACGCGATTATGTATTACCCGAAGATGTAAAAGAAGTAGCGCCAGATATTTTAAACCACAGAATTATTCTTAATTATGAGGCAGAAGCTGATGGCGTAACAACACACGATGTTATTGATGCAATCTTACATAAAGTGCCTATTAGTAATTAACAACTGTCTAAAATGCCCTATGTCTTCGTTACGCTTGTAGCAAAAAAAGTCATTTACAAACGTAAACTCCCTTTTTTTGCTGCTTCACAAGCCTTGACCTAGAACCTTAAATATTAGCGAAACATGATTGAATTATAAAAAAGCGAATAGGGAAATACGAGAATTCTTTCTATCGTATCAATAATGTTATTTGGAATTTTATGGACTTCAAGTTTAATGTCTATCTGAATTAAAATAAATGGGTAGCCCTATAAAATAGTATGAATAAACAAACTACATTAAAAATAAAAGCAGGCTTGATTTCTGGAGTCGTTTATGCATTAATGACGGCTGGATTTTATTTCGTTGATGGACAAGGTTTCGGCTTGTGGAGGTTTGCTTTCAGTTTTTTTTTGGAACGATAATGGGGCTAATGATTAAATTTAAGCTCAAAAAATAGGCGGTAGTAACAAGTGAAAACAAAAACCATCATAGCCTTTGCTTATTTTTTAATAGCAGCCGTTTTTGGGTTAGCGATGCGCTTATCATTTATTAGCGATTTAGGAGTTACCTATAAGCATATTCTCCACACTCATTCGCATATTGCGTTACTTGGTTGGCTTTATAACTTGGCTTTGATTTTTATTGGGTACACCTTTTTAAAAGAAGATGTTAAAAAGTTTAATCGCATCTTTTGGGTTAGCCAAATTACATTTTTAGGGATGCTATTTTCCTTCCCGTTTCAAGGCTATGCCTTTTGGTCGATTAGCTTCTCCACGCTCTATCTTTTTGCAAGTTACTGGCTCATTTTTGAGATTTTTAAATCTTCTAAAAAATTGAAAGGAGTAGAGGGTAAATTATTGAGGGCAGGAGGATTATTCTTGTTTTTATCGAGCATTGGCCCTTTTGCATTGGGAGCTATTATGGCTAACCAAATGAAAGACACCATTTGGTATCACCTTTCTATTTTTTGGTTTTTGCACTTTTTATTTAATGGCTTTTTCTATACTGTTTTTCTCGTGCTACTTCTAAGAGAGATTAAAAAAGTTGTTTCTGTTTCTGAGAAAAAAATAAAGTGGGTTTATTACTTAACAGCCTTTTCAATTATTCCTTTGTATGCGGAGTTTGTGTTAGAATCGGTATCATCAGTATGGTTAATAGTATTTGCCCTATTAAGTTCTTTAGCGCAGCTAGCAAGTGTTTTATTAATTATCAAGGAGATAAAAATATACTTCTTGCAAATTGTGGGAAACTTAAAGAAAGCACTCTTTGGGCTGTCTATTTTGAGTTTGCTATTTAAGGTGGTTTTTCAATTATTAGCAAGCTTGCCATTTTTAAACGAAATGGTATTTAATTCTAAATCCACCTTAATTATTGGCTACTTGCATATGGTAATGTTGGGAATGTTTAGCCTTTTCTTTATTTGGGTGCTGATAGAGCAAAAGGTAATTAAGACGAATAAACTATTTAAAATGGGCATCTGGATATTTATTGTTGGTGTGCTCTTATCTGAGCTAACGCTATTTGGCCAAGGAGTTGCTAATTATGTTTGGCATTATGGTTTGCCCAATTATTATATGGCACTTTTCTCAGTGAGTGCACTTATGCCTTTGGGTGTTCTGGGAATGTTGGTGTCGATGTTCATAAAGAAGCTAAAATAGAACGTCATACTCCGAATTCGCTTTTGCGGATATCGGGGTATCTGCTTACTTGAATAACTATGCTCAAATAATGGGCTCGGTAGAGCCCAGAGATTACCGGGTCTTACGCCCGATAATGACGAAGCGAAGATGAATAACTTCGTCTAAGATTACGTTGCCATTTAGAAGGTCATTCCGGAGGAATCTTAGCCC
>CAZDQR010000301.1:0-4108 GCA_964507315.1 uncultured Roseivirgaceae bacterium | reverse complement strand
GATAGCCTGTTTTTTACAGGTAAAAATTTATCTATAGGAGGTAGCCATCAGCAAAATTTATTAAACCCAACTGGCGACTCGTATTACGGAGATGTATCCGCAGTTATTCTGCAAAACATGCCTTTGTGGGCAAAAGTGGTGCGAACGCCAAGCGAAGACGTGGCGCTACTTAATAATTGGGAAGAAAAACTAGAGCGTATTGCCCAAGAAACAGTTGACGAGAATGTAACTAGTATGACGGGTGTGCCTACTTGGACATTACTTGTACTTAAGCGAATAATGGAATTAAAAGGCGCTTCCAACATTTTGGAAGTTTGGCCAAATTTAGAAGTGTTTTTTCATGGAGCAGTGGCATTTGGCCCATATAAGCAGTTATTTAAAGAACTTATTCCATCTAAGAGCATTGCTTTTGTTGATGCATACAATGCATCTGAGGGTTTTTTTGGAATTCAAGATAGGCCAGAGAGTGACGATATGCTATTGATGCTTGACTATGGGATATTTTACGAATTTATAGCAATGAGTTCAGCAGGGTTAGCCACGAATAGACCGGTGCCTTTATGGGATGTTGAAGTAGGTAAAAATTATGCAATGATTATTTCTACCAGTGCTGGCCTCTGGAGATATAGTATTGGAGATACCGTTCGGTTTACATCAACTAATCCGTACAGGATTAAAATTTCTGGTCGAACAAAACATTTTATCAATGCTTTTGGAGAGGAATTAGTAATTGAAAATGCGGAAGAAGCCATTGAAAAAACATGTGCTACAACCAATGCAATTATTGAGAATTTTACTGCGGGGCCAATTTATTTAGAAAAAAATAAAAGAGGTGGTCACGAGTGGATAATTGAATTCGAGAAAAGACCGAAAAGCCTAAAAGAATTCACTGTTTTATTAGATGATAATATCAAAAAACTAAATTCAGATTATGAAGCCAAACGGCAAAATGATCTAGCGCTAATTAAGCCTAAGATTCATTCGGTTCCTGTGGGGACATTTTATAAATGGATGAAATCTAGGGGTAAGTTAGGAGGCCAAAATAAAGTGCCAAGACTCTCAAATGACCGTATTCATATTGATAGTATTTTGGAGCTATTGGATAAAAGTTAAATTGCACAATAAATTGCACTATTTAAAGAATCGTTGATTACGCTCAGTATACACATAAACCAAAATTAATTTTATAAAATAATGAATTTGGCTTTGTTGAATTCTAATTTTATTTCTACTTTTAAATACTAATTAACCATAGCTGTCAGTTCTTTTGCAAAAGCCCTTTTGCAAATATTATTGAGTAGAAACCGCAGTTTTACCGAATTTAAAACATATTCCCATTTTGGGACTACTTATGCACAATTTTTGTGTCTTATCCACATTTTTTAAGTTGTTGACCATAAGTTATTGAAAACAAGACATTTAAGTGTATTGCCTTAAATGTTTTTTCTGTGGACAACTTTTGTTAACTGCTTGATTATCTTGTATTTTGTAAAAAACAAGCAGAATAAATAAAAACTTATTGAGAATCTGCTTTTTTATTAAGCTTGAATGTTCTGCTTTCGTAGCTTATTCCTGTAGGTGTTAAATATGCGTGATTTAGATAAAAAACCAACGTAAATACCATCATCAATTACTGGTAAATTCCATGCGCCCGTAGATTCAAACTTGTGCATAACGGATTGCATATTTTCTTGAGAGCTAACACTTGCAGGAGGGCTATGCATTAGCTCTTCAACAAACATTGTGTCGTACGATTCAGTGTCAAACATTATTTGCCGAATGTCATCTAATGTCACTATCCCAACCAAGGATCCATCATCATTAACTACAGGGAAAATATTTCTTTTGGAGCTACGAACAAGTGCGACTAATTCTCTTAAGGTGGCCATAGGAGAAACCTTAAGTAAATCAGTTTCTATAATCTTGTTTAAGTTAATAACGCCAAGAACTAATTTGTCTTTATCCTTAGATAATAAGTCGCCAGTTTTGGCTAATGATTTTGAATATAATGAATAGGGTTCGAAATAAATAGTTGTACTGTAGGCGATGGCTGATACTAGCATTAAAGGCACGAAAAGTGTGTAGCCACTTGTAATTTCTGCGATTAGAAAAATGGCTGTTAATGGCGCATGTAAAACACCGCTCATTACACCGCTCATGCCCATTAGAGTAAAATTACTGATACTTAAAACGGGTTCTCCTGCAATTAGATTTGTAACTGTGGCAAAAAGGAATCCAAATGTGCCCCCAATAAATAGGGAGGGAGCAAAAACTCCACCGCTACCACCAGACCCAATGGTTATGGCAGAGGCCACTGGCTTAAATAAAATAACCGCACTAATTAAAAGCACAAGGTACCAACTAGAGTTAACACCTTCAAAAATACTTTCTGCAAAAACGGTGGATGCCTCTCCATTTAAAATGGTTTTAATGGTGCTATAGCCTTCTCCATATAAAGGGTGCAAAAATAAAATGATAATACCTAAAACAATTCCTCCGATGGCTGCTCTAGATAGTTGCCCTTTAACCTTGCCAATTTGCTTTTCGATAAAGAAGGTTGTTCTTGTAAAATAAACTGAAAGTAAACCTGCTAACGCAGCAAATAGAACTGTAAATGGCACATCACTTATCGAGAAGTCATCTTTTAGTTTAAAAGAAAATAGAATTTCAGACCCTAGTATGGAATGTGATGTAAGAGAGCCCATTACGGAAGAAATAAGTAATGGGATAAACATGGCAATCGTTACCTCTGGTAATAAAACTTCAATAGCAAATATTACTCCCGCTATTGGTGAGTTAAAAATTGCAGAAATAGAACCTGCTGCTCCACAGGCAATAAGCAATGTTCGCTTTTTATAGCCTAAATGCATTAATCGGCCAATGTTAGAGCCAATGGCAGAACCTGTAACTACAATGGGTGCCTCTAAGCCAACCGAACCACCAAAACCAACAGTAATAGCACTAGTAAGCATTCGAGAATAAATCCTTGACCTTTTAATAATGCTTGATCGCTTGGAGATTACAAATAAGATGTTCGTAATTCCGTGCCCTAAATGTTCTTTTAAAAGGTATTTAGATATAAGTACAGTTAAAAGGATGCCTATGAAAGGATAGACAACATATAACAGCTTTTGAGATTCGAAAATCTGATTGTCCATTAATAAATGAGCAATAGAATGTACGGCCCATTTTAATGTGACTGCTGCTAAGCCCGAAATTATTCCAATTATTAGCCCTAAAATGATCAAAAAATTTCGATCACTAATATGCCTTATTCGCCAGACTAAAAATTTATGAAGTAAATGCATCGGGTAGGTTATAACAGCAACAAAGGTATTACTCTATCTATAACAAACTTAGCATTAGGCAAGAAGATTTTGTCACAGATTAAGTGGCTCCAATTTTAAATAAACTGAGGTAGATCTCATTAGAAAAATTGGTTTCTATTCCTGTCCATACTACTTTCGCACCATTGGTTCTAAATCTTGAAGTATCAGGATGGATTAAAATGGGAATTTTCGTTTAAACCGAAAGCTGTCCCCGCAACTGTGAACCCTACCCCGAGATATCGGGGTAAGTGTTTTTGCCTCTACAACCACTTTTCAATACCGAAATTTCGGAGTTGAATGGGAAGGTTAGCAAAAACCGGGTAAGCCAGGAGACCTGCCAATGCAATTAATGTACTTAACGCTTTCGGAGGAAAGGCAATGGACAGGCTATATAAAAAATCATATCGTCCCCAGTTACTACTCTTAGCAATTTGCTTTGTGCTAGGCATACAAATGTCCGCTGCACAAAACCCAATTACTGAATTAGATGTAGTGGAAATTACTGCTACTACTCTTGAGAAATTTGGGGTGGGGGCTACTACCACTAAAATTGATACCACATTAATTCAAAATGCGAATCAAGCGAGTTTGGCACAATTGCTAAGTGTTCAATCACCTGTTTATATAAAGCAATATGGAGCAGGTATGTTATCAACTATTTCTTTTAGAGGAACCGGAGCTAGCCATACCTCTGTACTTTGGAATGGGATGCAAGTGGGGTATCCTTTTTTAGGCCAAACGGATTTATCCTTAGTGCCCTTAGATTTTGTGGATGAGAT
>CAZDQR010000300.1:0-4162 GCA_964507315.1 uncultured Roseivirgaceae bacterium | reverse complement strand
TTTGGGCTCTCGTTTAATAGCTTCAAAAGAAGTGATTCAAAAGAGAATAAGTTCTTATATAATGGCAAAGAGTTTCAAAAGGAATTAGGCCTAAATCACTATGCTTATGGAGCTAGATTTTATGACCCTGCAATAAGTAGGTTTACTACATTAGACCCGAAAGCTGAAATATACAGCAGTTGGTCACCTTATTTATATGGTGCAAACAATCCGATAAGATATGAAGATACAAATGGAGAAGGACCTGGAGATACGGTGCTTGGAGCCGCAGCTGCTCTGTTAGACAATGCTTCTAGTGGTATAATTAATTTGAGAGGGTTTGCTGCAAGGTTTGTCTCTGACGCTGCGGATTTTAATACTGGTCAGGATATCGGAGATGTTGCAAGTATTGTAGGTGGAGCGATGATGGTCGATGGTGGCTCTGGTATGGCTACAGGTGGCGCATTAGCTAAAGGTGGTGCAGGTGGTGCTGCCTCACCAGTATCCATACCTGTGGCTATAGCTGGATTAGCAGTTGCAGCAGAAGGTGTTGTAATGGCACGTTCTGGGGCACTTAGTTTAAGTAGTCAAAAAGGAAGGTTGAATGCTACAGGTAAAACTACCCCTCAAAAGCAACAAAATTTAAAAGATGCAGAAAATAAAGGTATACCAAAATCTCAATTGGGCCCTTCAGGGAAACCTAAAATTCATAGTCCGAGCAAATCAAATTTGAAATCTGCAAAAGATGCGGCTAGAAATAACCCAAAATCAAATTCTTCACCTGTTAAGCATTCTAGCGATAGTGGACAAAAGACTCATTTCCATTCCACTAAAAACGGACAAAAGATGGGAGGTAAAGACAATACTCATTACGTAAATAGAGCTTCTAAAACAAACCTAGATCAATAGCAATTATATGAATAGTAATTATAAAAATGTTTGGCTAGTATTTGTGCAAATTATACCTGAGATAAATTATTCTTTTGAAGAATTAATTGAATCTGATAAAGAAATTGAAGAAAAGTATACTGGAGCTTGGGCTAATTTATTGGTCAAGGCAGATACAATAAATGAAGCTTTAGAAATTGTGCCTCAGGGTTTAAAAGAAAAATTTTTTAAAGTAGTCTGTATAGATAAAATTGAAAATGTGCAATCATTGTTTGAATATGAAGATATTGATTTTGATGTGCTTAAAGAAATAGATTGGTTGCTATCGACCGATTATGTTTTTATGATAAGTGATAAAATTTTTCCATATGTTGAGTGAGTAGCATTAACTTTTTAGGTGTACAATGAGTAGCACTCCATATTCCGAAACGATTTCATAATTAGGTGTTCGAAATTTCGTACATCTTAATTTGAACTTTATAAAGGCTGTTTATAGTATTACTTGGTAAAAAGCAGAGTAACCCTTTGTTGGTGTTGTTTCACCAACAAGCATTAAAGCAAGAAAAACCCAAGCATAGAAGTTTGGTTTTTTAGTTTTGAAACACTTTGGCCGCTTCGTTTAGGTCAACCAACTCTACTGCATTTTTTTCCTTGTCTGTAAGCTGTTCAAAATCTTCTTCAAAGATGAAGTACGGCTCTTTGACTCCCATCGGGTGCATGGGGTTATCTGCTTTGAAATGAACAGGAATGAGATAACTTCTTTGCAATAAGATAACCAGTAAGTGAGCCAAGTCTTTTAAAGGCCACTGGTTGTCATCAGAATAGATGTGCTGATAAACCGTAATCTTATTATCGCTGAAATGATGGTAAGGCTTTAGATATCCAACTTTGTTAATCAGAATCTCTTTGATGATATAGTTCTGAACATGAGGTTCATGGTCAAACAGTTCTTTTTCTTCCATCAGGGAGATAAGTTTAAAACATCAGAAAGCGAATCCTTCATGCGTTTGTTAGTAATGGCCAAATCAATGAAAGTAAAAAGGGACTTCTTCTGATCTTCTGTCAGCCGATCAATAAGGGCTACTTTTTCAATTAATGAACGGTCATACGAATTAGGGTCTTTTAACAGATCACCTTTAAAAAGATCGGCCATCTCTACGCCCAATCCTTGGACAATGCGCACCACAGCAGAAAAAGCAGGATCGGTTTTACCATTTTCAATACGTGAATACTGCCCCTGGTCCATACCGCAAGCTAGAGCTACTTCTTTTTGTGAAAGCCCTTTGGCTTCTCTTACTTTTTTAATGAGGCTACCCAACTCCATATTTAATGATTTATTAAACATCAAATTTACTTTTTTATGGTTAATAGAACAAAGTTGATAAAATAATGATTTATATAATATGATATATTAATCAAATTACTATTTTTGACAAAATGTCAAATCAATCAAAAAGTTTTTTGCTATGAAATCATCAAATAAACGAACCTTAGACACCGCCAACCCCGACCACATCACTTACAATCACCCACCATTAGCCATAGCAGTTTTAGGCGGTATCAGACTAGAAGGCTTAGACAGAATGCGGGTAACGCTTAAAATCCAAGTAGAGCACCTGAGCTTACGTCATAATTTAGACTTGTATAATGATAACCAAACCGAGAAGTTGATTAGGAAAATAGCTGAGCGGTTAGAAATTGGAACTAGTGTAGCAGCCGCAGCTCTAACCGACCTAACCGATGAGCTGGAGAAATACAGATTAGAAGAACTAGAGCGGATAGCATCCGCAAGCAATCAAAACCAACGGAAGCTGCTCACACCCGATGAAATTAAACAAGCCCAACAATATTTATCAGCCCCTAACTTAATGGCACGCACCAAAGAAGATATAGGCAAAGCAGGTGTAATAGGGGAAGAAGATAACAGGCTCTTGATGTATTTAATCTTCACAAGCCGAAAGCGAGATAATCCTTTACATATTATTAGCTTGGGTAGTTCAGGCATAGGTAAAACCCATTTACAAGAAAAAGTTAGCGCACTTATCCCTGAAGAAGATAAAATGGAAATCACCACTTTAAGCGGCAATGCTTTTTACTACTTCGGCCAGCAAGAATTAAGAAACAAATTGATACTGATAGAAGATTTAGACGGAACCGATGAAGTGCTGTACCCACTCAGAGAAATTAAAAGCAAGAAGCGCATTACAAAAACGGTGGTCATTAAAAACACCAAAGGCGAAACCAGAACTGTGAGTTTAGTAGTAGAAGGTCCTGTTTGCGTAGCAGGTTGCACCACCAAAGAAAGCCTGTATGAAGATAATGCGAACAGGTCATTCCTAATCTACATAGATGAAAGCAAGGCGCAGGACAGTAATATAATGGCGTATCAACGCAAATTAAGTGCAGGAAAAATAGACTTAGCCGCAGAACACGAAATACAGGAGCAGTTTAAGAATATGCAGCGGGCACTTGTGCCAGTAACCATCAGAAACCCTTTTGCAGAAAGCTTACAGATCCCTGAAGAAGTCTTTAAGCCAAGAAGAAGTAATGCCCACTATTTAGCTTTTATTGAAGCGGTAACCTTTTACCATCAACACCAACGAGAGTCGAAGGTCGACCCCCAAACAGGAGAAATGTACATCGAGACAAACCTCGAAGACATAGAAGAAGCTAATAAGCTGATGAAAGAAATATTGCTCCGCAAATCAGACCAGTTAAACGGAGCAACACGAGATTATTATGAGAAGCTAAAAATATGGTTAGAAAAGGAAGGAAAAGAAACCTTTATAAACCGTAAAATCCGCATCCAATTGCGGATTAAAGGAACAACCCTTAGAAGGTATCATCACGACTTATTAGATGTAGGCTTAATCAGAGTAAAGAGTGGCAAGAAGTCAGCAGGCTTCCAGTATGAGGTGATTAGTCCAGATGAATATAAGAACCTTAAACAGGGCATTGCTACGGTACTGGATGAAGTTTTAGCAGGATGCAAGAAGGCAGTAGGTCGAGCCAATGAGCCAAGTGTGAGCCACTTGCAAAATGGCTCACTTAATGGAAAGAAAGTCAGTAAGTTATAAGCTGTGAGCCACCAATCCAGAAAACATCAACCGAGTGAAAAAATTAAACCTTGAAAATGCCTCTTACCGCTACTTAGAGCAAAGTTTTAAAGAATGGTTGGACGTACAAGGCTATGCAGCCAGTACGGTGTATAACTTACCCTTACACGTTCGGGAGTTGTTATTTTACTTAACCAATGAAGGAGTACACCAGATTAAGCAATTAAAAACCACTCATA
>CAZDQR010000299.1:0-4199 GCA_964507315.1 uncultured Roseivirgaceae bacterium | reverse complement strand
ACTTCCTCATTTTCAATATCCAAAATAGCAATAATGGGCTTATAATTTTGCTTCACAGTTTCATAGGCAATTTTCTCATTGCCATAATAATCAATTACACTCCAACTTGGTCCAGGCCAACAATCATTTAGTTGCCAAAACAAAGTGCCCATACAATGTGGGCTTTGCTTCCTATGTGCTTGAATGGCTATTTGCATGCCAATGGCCTGCGTTTTCTGGCTCTTCTCCACAAAATCAGTAAAGGATGTTGAAGGGCTGAACCAATTATTAATATGCGTTGAAATTAAGCCATTTCCGATATAGCTTTTTTGTCGATTGAGCATGGTAGCTGAAGCCAAAGAGAAACTAGAATCTGCAGCAAACTTACGAATGGTTTCTAGCGATGGGAATGACTGAAACCCATACTCCACCATAAATCGGCCTACATTAGCAGTAAAGTTTTTGAAGGGTTCTCGTCCGTGCCACACCCCCCAATAATGCATACTGCTATTATTAAAATTTTCGGGTGTACCCCAATTGCTTAATGGTGATGTGCTTACATAATTAACTTTTGGATTAAGATTTGAAACGACATCTGGCAACATCTTTTGAAACATATACCTGTAATTATCCCATATTTCAACTGAGTCTTCTGGTGAGTATCCATATTGGTTTTGCCAACCCCAATTGCCCCAAGCCACTTCAATTTCGTTATTCCCACACCATAGAGCTATACTAGGATGCTTTCTTAACCTGAGTACATTTTCTTTAGCTTCTTGTTTTACATTTTCTAAAAAGGTAGAATCATTCGGGTACAAACTACCCGCAAACATAAAATCCTGCCATACCAAAATCCCATTTTTATCGCATAGCTCATAAAAGATATCTTTCTCATAAATGCCTCCACCCCATACTCGAAGCATATTCATATTGGCATCCTGTACTTGCTCGATTAATTTCTCGTATTGGTTATCGGTTACTCTTGGCAAAAATGCATCTTGCGGAATGTAATTCGCTCCTTTCATAAACAGTGGCTGTCCATTTAGTTTAAAATAAAACGATGTGCCAATACTATCAGGTTCATTAATGAGTTCAACTGTTCTTATCCCATATTGCTGAGTAATCTCATCCAGTACATTATTATTATGTAATAACCCAACATCAAGCCAATGTATCGTTGGCTCCCCCATTCCATTTGGCCACCATAGCTGAGGGTTTTCTATAATCTCCTTTATTTTAAATGTATTAACCCCATTTTCTAATTCTGCCAAATGCTCGGTACCATTAACGAATAAGGTATAATTAGTTAGCTCTATAAGTGATGATTCAACTCTAATCTCATAGGTTAGGTATGCTTTATTCTCAGAAATAGAGTCTGTTTGCACAAATACATCTCGTATCCTAGCCTCGCTCCAAGTGGTTAAATTCACATCCTTCCAAATGCCTGTAGTCACAAATCGTGGACCCCAATCCCAGCCAAACTGATAGGCTGCTTTGCGCGTAAACGAACTCACATTTAGGTCAACTGTTTCGTTGCCAGAAGGGAGTTTATGAGGATAGTTTTTGACCCTTTCTTTATTAAAGTTTATGGGTGATATAAAGCGAACTTCAAGTTCATTAATACCTTCTTTGGCTATTTTTTTAATCTCAGCTTTCCAAGTTCTGAACATATTATTGGCGCTAATTACTTTAACACCATTAACAAAAACGGTCGCATAGGTGTCTAAACCTTCAAATGCAAGTTCTATATGTTCTTGGTTGAGTTGGTTTGCAGATAACTCAAACTTGGTTTTATAATTCCAGTCTTCGTTTTCAATCCATTGCAATTCCAATTCATTGGTTCCCCAATACGGATCTTCAATTAATTTATTGGCAAGTAAATCTGTATGAACTACTCCGGGTACAGTGGCAGGGTGCCAAACGGTATCTTTGGCGTTTGAAAACTGCCAATTAGCCTGTAGAATTTGAGTTTTACGCTGATCAGGAATGGCGCAGGATGTTACAGAAATAAGGAAAACTAAAACGAATATTTTATCTCTTATGCTCTCCAAGGTATTCACCCTAATCCTTGTGTTCGCTATTACACAAAGATCCGCAAAGAAGGAATGGAGTTCCACAGAGAATTTCATCGCTAAGAAAAATGGTTCATGATACTTTCAATCTTTTCATTATCCACCACCATTACATCTCCCATTGATAAACCTAACGTTACACCACTTGATTTATGCGCTGTAAAATGCAAATTCCGTACTCCAGAACCCGCTATTTTAAAGACGTTAGTTGCATTTACTCCACTCCCAGCCATAATCTCAATTTTACCGCCATAATTCTTTTGCAAGTCTGCAATTACAGCTAGCCCTTGTTCAGCTTTGGGCTCTAAGCCCGAAGTTAAAAGCCTATCGAAACCCATTTTGATTAATTTTTCAATAGCTGATTTATAATCACTTACAAAATCAAACGCTCTATGAAAAGTTACTTGCATACCTACGGACTTCGCTAGTTCCAGCAGCTCTAAATTTGAATCAGAAACCTTATCATCATCTGAGAGAACACCAAACACCACACCGTGAGCTCCGGCTTTGCTAGCTGCTTCAATGTCAGATTTCATAATGGCCAAGTCAGTTTTAGTATAATTAAACCCACCTTCTCTGTGGCGAATCATTACGTGTACTTCCACAGAAGATTGTTTAACGCATTGTTCTATCAAGCCAATACTTGGAGTTAAGCCACCAATAGAAAGGGCTGAACAAAGCTCAATGCGTTTAAAATTATACTTTTCAGCAGCAATTGCTCCTGCCACAGAATCGGTGCATAATTCAAAATTCATATTTTAATCAATGTTTTAAAAAAAGTAGGAAATTTTGCCTTAAACGTCATTGTTTCTTTGGTAAAAGGGTGTTGAATCGTTAGCGTTTCTGCGTGCAGAGCAAGCTTTTTAAAACCTTCATTTGATTTTCCATATACTTTATCTCCAACAATTGGATACCCCTTTTCTGAGAGGTGCACTCTAATTTGGTTTTTCTTACCAGTAAAAAGGTTAATCTCTAAAAGGCTCACGTCATTTGATTCTTTTACTACTTTATACCCTGTTTTAGCAAACACCCCTTTCTCTATATCCTTAGTTGAATACATTCTATATGCCTTATTTTCCGTTAGATAGGAGGTAATCTCACCTTCCTTTTCACTTAAAATTCCGTGCACAATAGCTACATATAATTTTGTAAAACTTTGCCAGTTGTCTTGCAAAAATCGTTTCACTCTTTCGGTTTTAGCAAACACCAAAACACCAGAAGTTTCTCTATCTAGCCTGTGTACTATAAACACGGTACTCTTAGATTTATAATTGCCTTTTTTCACGTAATTATTTAATAAATAAAATGCCGTTTTTTCTTTCTCACGGTAAGTGCTAACTGTTAAAAGGCCTGCAGATTTATCAATTACAATTATATCATGGTCTTCGAATAAGATTGAAAGCCCAGTTGGTTCATGTTTTTTAGAAGGTCTTTTAAATGGCTTTCTTTTTTCTGTCATTTTGTTTTATTTATATCATTTCAATTATCATAGTTACTTATAAATAGCTACTTCCTTGCCTAGTTATATTCTATGCGTATATTAAGTTTAGTTTTTTGTAGCTTAATATACACAGCTTATGCGATCTATTCATCAAAACGCTTATTAAATTTTTACCTCAAACCTGACTTTAACAAGAAGCTATCCTCTTGATGTACAAATCAAGAAAATTGAGAATAATAAGGCTTAGGAGCGCTATCAATTATAAAGTTAATAATGATCTCATTGAGGATTTGTATTTTATAAATTTAGTTAAAAAATTATATCATTTTACCATATTAAAGTTCTTTTAGAAGCATTTCATTAAGCAATGATTCCATAACTTCATATCCTTTAATGGTTGGATGAACACCGTCATTTGAAAATTCCTTTTTTAGACCTTTATATTCATCTACCATCAATCTATAATAGTTGATATATTTTAAAGATTTTTTTTGAGCATATTCTTCAATTAGTTGATTGAGCTTAACAATTTTATCAGCGGGCTCTGCTCCTTTCTTCCAAGGAAATTCTTTAGCAGGAAGCACAGAACATAAAATTACCTTAATTTCATTACTCTCAGCAAGCTCAACCATAGAGTAAATATTACTGGCAATCATTTCTATGGTTATAGGCCCTGTATTTTCTGCTATATCATTAATTCCTGCCAA
>CAZDQR010000298.1:0-4223 GCA_964507315.1 uncultured Roseivirgaceae bacterium | reverse complement strand
AAAGCATTCTCGCATTTCCGTTTTTAATTATGGCTAAAGATTTAAATTATCTAAGGAATATCGGCATCATGGCCCACATCGATGCTGGTAAAACAACCACTACAGAACGTGTTCTGTATTATACAGGGTTGAGCCATAAGATTGGTGAAGTACATGATGGTGCTGCAACTATGGATTGGATGGAGCAAGAGCAAGAGCGTGGTATTACTATTACCTCTGCTGCTACTACTACTGCCTGGAACTATCCTACTGAGCAAGGTAAAAAAGGTGATGATACGAAAGAGTATGGTATTAATATTATTGATACTCCTGGTCACGTTGATTTTACCGTAGAAGTAGAACGTTCATTACGTGTGTTAGATGGAGCTGTTGCTTTATTTTGTGCCGTATCTGGCGTAGAGCCACAATCTGAAACTGTTTGGAGACAAGCTGATAAGTACAAAGTGCCAAGAATTTGTTTTGTAAACAAAATGGACCGTGCTGGAGCTGATTTCTTTAAAGCAGTTAATGAAATAAAAGAAAAATTAGGAGCTAATCCTGTGCCTCTTCAAATTCCTATTGGATCTGAAGAAGATTTTATTGGAGTAGTTGACCTTATCACAAACAAAGCAATTGTTTGGAATGATGAGGATATGGGAATGACCTATAAAGAAATAGAGATTCCTGAAGATTTAGTAGAGACTGTAGAAGAGTGGAGACAGAAACTGATTGAGTCAGTAGCTGAATATGATGATGCTCTTTTAGAGAAATTCTTCGAAGATCCTGAAAGTATCACAGAAGCAGAAATGAAAAAGGCAATCCGCGAAGCGGTAATTGATATGTCATTTTCTCCTGTTATGTGTGGTTCTGCATTTAAAAACAAAGGAGTTCAAGCTATGCTTGATGCTGTTTGTGCTTACTTGCCATCGCCAATGGATATGCCTCCTGTAGTAGGAATAAATCCTGATACCGAAGAAGAAGAAGTTAGAAAGCCAGATGTAGATGAGCCGTTTGCGGCTTTAGCATTTAAAATTGCAACGGATCCTTTCGTAGGTCGTTTATGCTTTTTTAGAGTGTACTCTGGTAGATTAGAAGCTGGTTCTTATGTGTATAATGCACGAACTGGCAAACGTGAGCGTATTTCTCGTTTAATGCAAATGCACTCTAACAAGCAAAATCCAATTAAAGTAGCAGAAGCTGGTGATATAGCAGCAGGTGTTGGCTTTAAAGATATTAAAACTGGTGATTCGCTTGTAAACGAAAAACATAAAATAATTCTTGAATCAATGTCTTTTCCAGAGCCAGTTATTGGTTATGCAATTGAGCCTAAAACTCAGGCAGATGTTGATAAATTAGGAATGGCAATAGCTAAACTAATTGAAGAAGATCCTACATTAAGAGTAAATACAGACGAGGAAACTGGTCAAACTATTCTTAGAGGTATGGGTGAGCTTCACTTAGAAATTATCATCGATCGATTAAAACGTGAGTTTGGTGTTGAAATTAACCAAGGTGCTCCTCAAGTTGCGTACAAAGAAAATGTTACGAAACTAGTAGATCACAAAGAGGTTTATAAGAAACAATCGGGTGGTAAAGGTAAATTTGCCGATATCGTATTTGAAATGGGACCTAGAGAAGACGGTAAAGAAGGTCTTCTGTTTGAAAACAAAATTACAGGTGGAGCAATTCCTAAAGAATTTATTCCATCTATTGAAAAAGGTTTCAAATTAGCGATGGCAAATGGTGCGTTAGCAGGTTTCCCTGTCGATTCATTATATGTTAAGCTATACCACGGTTCTTTCCACGATGTGGATTCAGATGCATTGTCGTTTGAATTGGCAGCTCGTATTGGGTTTAAGCAGGCTTCGAAACAAGCAGGCCCTCAATTATTAGAGCCAATCATGGGTGTTGAAGTTGTTACTCCAGAAGAATATACAGGTCCTGTTAATGGTGACTTGAATAAGCGAAGAGGAATAATGAAAGGAATGGATTCTAAAGCAGGAGCTCAAATCTTAAAAGCAGATGTGCCGTTATCAGAATTATTTGGTTACGTTACCGCTTTAAGAACGATTACTTCGGGTAGAGCGTCAGCTTCGCTTACGTTCGCGCATTACGATCCAGTGCCTAAGCACTTGGCCGAAAAAATTATTGAAGAAGTTAAAGGAGTTAAAAAATAAGTTATGAACCAGAAGATTAGAATTAAACTAAAGTCTTACGATCATAACTTGGTTGATAAGTCATCTGAAAAGATTGTACGTGCCGTAAAAGCAACTGGCGCTGTAGTAAATGGACCAATTCCATTACCAACAGTAAAGGAGAAATTTACAGTACTTAAATCGCCACACGTAAACAAAAAAGCGCGTGAGCAGTTTCAACTATGTACCTATAAGCGTTTGTTAGATATTTATTCTGCAAGCTCTAAAACAGTTGATGCGCTCATGAAGATTGAGTTGCCTAGTGGAGTTGACGTTGAAATCAAGGTCTGATAAGTAGAAACATGTTATAAAGAGGAATCAATTTTAATATTGATTCTTCTTTTTGCTTCAATGTGTAATAATATTTTATTGCACCTCTTGGAAAGAATATTTTAATTGCTATCTTTGCAGTCCCTTAAGAAATGGGGCCAAGAGTGGCTTTGCCTTAAGGGGAAAATAAATTAAATAAAATGTCTGGTATAATAGGAAGAAAGATCGGAATGACTAGCCTTTATGGTGCCGATGGGAAGAACATCCCATGCACAGTTATTGAAGCTGGTCCTTGTGTGGTAACACAAGTTAAAAATATGGAGACTGACGGCTATACAGCTGTTCAATTGTCTTACGGTGAACGTAAGGAGAAAAATACCCCAAAAGCATTAAAAGGTCATTTTGAAAAAGCTCAAACTACCCCTAAACGACACGTTATAGAGTTTAGAGATTTTAGAGCTGAGTTTGAAGGCGGTATTCAATTAGGCCAAGAGGTTAAAATCGAAGACGTTTTTGTTGAAGGTGATTTTGTAGATGCCTCTGCTACCTCTAAAGGTAAAGGATTTCAAGGGGTTGTTAAACGACATAATTTTGCAGGAGTTGGCCAAGCAACACACGGTCAGCATAACAGGTTAAGAGCACCAGGTTCTATTGGTGGAGCATCTTATCCTGCACGTGTTTTTAAAGGTATGAGAATGGCAGGTAGAATGGGTGGTGATAAAACTACCATTACTAACCTTCGAATTCTCAAAATAGTACCTGAGAAAAACTTGATAGTTATCAGTGGTTCAATACCTGGACCTAAAAATTCAACTGTAGTATTAGCGAAGTAGAGCCATGAATGTTGAAGTAATAAAAATAAACGGACAAGATGCAGGTAGAAAGGTAAGCCTTTCTAAAGATATCTTTGGTGTAGAACCAAACGATCACGCAATATATCTTGATGTAAAGCAATACTTGGCTAATCAACGCCAAGGAACGCATAAGTCAAAAGAAAGAGGCGATGTTGTAGGATCTACTCGTAAAATCAAGAAACAAAAAGGAACTGGTACTGCTCGTGCAGGTAGTATTAAATCGCCTATTTTTAGAGGTGGTGGTCGTGTATTTGGTCCTAGACCAAGAGACTATTCTTTTAAGTTGAATAAAAAGCTTAAAGTAGTTGCTCGTAAATCAGCACTTGCTTATAAAGCGAAAGAAAAAGCAATCTCAGTTATCGAAGATTTTTCATTCGATTCTCCAAAAACAAAAAGCTACTTAGCTATGTTAGCGGATTTAAAAATGAATGATAAAAAAACGTTGTTTGTTTTGCCTAGTGCAGATGCAAATGTTGTTTTATCTGGTAGAAACATTAAAAACACGAAGGTTACAACTGCTGAGCAGTTAAATACGTACGATGTGCTAAATGCAGATACATTGATATTAGCTGAAGGTTCTATTGAGAAAATCGAAAAAACTTTATTGAAATGAGTGCTATTTTAAAGAAACCCATCATCACTGAAAAAGTGTCTGCTCAAAACGAGTCAGGTAAGTATGGCTTTATTGTAGATATTAATGCCAATAAAGTAGAGATTAAAAAAGCGGTAGAGAGTATGTACGGTGTAACCGTAGCCGATGTAAACACAATGCGTTATGGTGGCAAGTCTAAATCTAGATTTACGAAACAACGTGTTGTAAGCGGTAAAACTGCAGCTTATAAAAAAGCAATTATTACTGTTGCCGATGGAGAAGTTATTGATTTCTACAGCGGTATTTAATTAGAAGAAAGATGGCAGTAAAAAA
>CAZDQR010000297.1:0-4250 GCA_964507315.1 uncultured Roseivirgaceae bacterium | reverse complement strand
ACTGGGTATTTAAGGTTGATAAAAGTTTTATAAAAAAAATGGAAGATATGCCACTGAATGATAGTTTGGTCGCGGATCAAGATTCACAAGAAAAAAAATAATCAAATGAAAATTCAGAACCCATTCAAATTTGCTCGCAAAAATGCGTACTGGGCATTTACATTGGTGTTAATACTTACAGCATTGGGCAGTAATGCGCAAGCAGCTAACGACAATTCAGGAGTTATGATGTTTATTGTTGGTTTGGTGGCTATTGTAGCCGTATTAGTATTACTAGTGGCCATATATGCACTGCAAGTAATTAATAAATTGGAGAAAGATCAGCCTGAAGGCGTTAATGATGAAGATACGCTCTGGTCTAGATTTTTACAAATAGCTAATAATAGAGCACCAGAAGAAAAAGAAGCCGATATTATGATGGATCATAATTATGACGGCATTCGTGAGTTAGATAATCATTTGCCACCTTGGTGGAAATGGTTGTTTTATATAACCATTATTTGGGGAGTAGTTTATCTAATCGGGCATCACTTTACAGGTTGGTTCCCTTTGCAAGAAGAGGAATATGAAACTGAAATGGCTGAAGCCAATGCTGCAAAAAAAGCAAGCCAAGTGGCGAATGCAGAGGCAGGTGGTTTTGATGTTGCAAAACTAGAATACACAGCGGATGCCGCAATGATAGAAGCGGGTAAGAAAACATTTGGCAGAAACTGTATTGCTTGCCACGGTGCTGTTGGGCAAGGTAATGCTGTTGGACCAAACTTAACAGATGAGTATTGGCTACATGGTGGAGGTATAAAAAATATATTTAATACCATTACAAACGGAGCGCCTAATGGTATGATTGCCTGGAAAACACAAATGTCGCCAACCGATATTAGAGACCTTGCGAACTATGTTTTATCTATAGCGGGTTCTAATCCTCCAGACGGTAAAAAACCACAAGGTACTATTTACGAAGAAGGGGCTGCAACTGAAAATGCAGAGGCTCCTGCTGCCTCAGAAGAGGTTATGGAGGCAGAAGCAGCTGAACCTGTTGTTTCTGCAGATTTAGAAGAAGGCAAAGCCCTTTATGCTAGTAATTGTGCAGCCTGCCATTTAGCTGATGGTGGTGGAATAGTGGGTCCTAACTTAACAGATAAGTATTGGAAAAACTCGAATGGAAGCCAAGAAGGAATTAAAAAAACTATTACTGAAGGCGTGGCCGAAACGGCCATGGTAGCTTGGAGTGGTATTTTATCTGAAGCTGAAGTAGAAGCTGTAAGTAATTATGTGATTTCTTTGCAAGGAACAACTCCTGCTGCTCCTAAAGCACCAGAAGGAGATCTGTACGAGTAATTTTTTAAACAAAGTGGCGTGGAAAATTTTTATGAGTATGATGAGCAGTTTCGCGATAGCATAGGCACTGTTGATAAAGAAGGAAAGAGACTTTGGGTATATCCTAAAAAACCCAAAGGAAAATTTTACACTAAACGAGGTATTGTTGCAACGATTTTATTAGGGCTACTTTTTAGTGGCCCTTTTATCAAAATTGGGGGTCAGCCGCTTTTGTTATTTAATATTTTTGAGCGCAAGTTTGTTCTCTTTGGCATTCCCTTTTGGCCGCAAGATTTTTACCTTTTTGGGCTAGCTACTATTACCTTATTTGTATTTATAATACTCTTTACAGTAGTTTTTGGTCGTGTTTGGTGCGGTTGGGCCTGCCCTCAAACTATTTTTATGGAGCTTGTTTTCCGTAAAATAGAATTTTGGATAGATGGTGATGCTAAGCAGCAACGTAAACTTGCAGATGCACCTTGGAATGCATCAAAAACCATTAAACGAGTATCTAAGTACACCATATTTATGGCTATTTCTATTGTAATAGCTCATACGCTAATGGCCTATTTAATAGGAATAGAAGATGTTATAAATATTGTAACGCACTCTCCTTTCGATAATTGGACGGGCTTTTTAGGAACCACCTTTTTTACAGCCATATTCTTTTGGGTGTTTGCTTATTTTAGAGAACAAGCTTGTATTGCTGTTTGTCCTTATGGTAGGCTACAAGGTGTGTTAATGAACAAAGATTCCATGGCCGTTAGTTATGATTTTACCCGTGGCGAACCAAGAGGAAAAATTGCTAAGGCAGAAATACAAGATGACAAAGGAGATTGCATAGATTGTAAACTCTGTGTTCATGTGTGCCCTACACAAATTGATATCAGAAATGGTTCTCAACTTGAGTGTGTAAACTGTACAGCCTGTATGGATGTGTGTGATGAAGTAATGCTAAAAATTGATAAGCCAACAGGGCTTATTAGGCTAGCTTCTTATAATAACATTATTGAAGGAACGAAGAAAATATTTACAACACGTGTAGTTGGTTATACAATTGTATTGGGGGTATTAATGGTTGCTTTAGCAAGTTTACTTACCAATCGATCAGATATAGAAGCAACTGCATTAAGAGTGCCAGGGCAATTGTATCAAAAAACAGAAACTGGTGATATTCAGAATCTTATAAATATTTTATTTATAAATAAAAGTTTTGAGCCTATAGAATTAGAAGTAAAAATCAGAGACTTTCCTTCTGCAACTATTAAGCAAGTAGGTAAAAGTGAAATTAAACTGAATTCTAACAGTACGTATGAAACAGTGTTTTTTGTTATTATCCCTAGAGCAGAATTACACGATGCAAAAACCCCATTAATTATTGATGTGTATAAAAAGGGAGAACTAGTGCATACAACAAAAACAAACTTTTTAGGGCCATTTAACTTAAAATAGATGAACTGGGGAAAAAGCATAGCGTTGTTTTATACATTATTTGTGATAGCGATTTTATCAGTGGTGGCATTTTCGTTTACACAAGATGTTAATATTATTTCGGAGGATTATTACCAACAAGAAATTGCCTACGAAGAACAAATTGAGAGGTTGAAAAATACTAGCGAGTTAGCTGTTAAGCCAACTGTTGAGTTGATCAGAAACCACGTGGAGGTTGTGTTTGAAGATAACCAAAAGCCCAAAGGCAATATCTTGTTTTTTAGACCATCGGATGGTAGTAAAGATTGGCATTTGCCTATTTCTTTAGGAGCCGATGGTACCCAACAAATAGATTTCTCTACCCGACAACAAGGTAAGTGGATTGTTAAGCTGTTATGGCGTGATGGCGATAAAGAATATTATCAAGAATTTAGCTTCTATAAAAATTAAGTAGATGTATTGGAGTGCATTTTTAATGGGCTTTTTAGGGAGCATTCATTGCATTGGCATGTGTGGGCCTATTGTGTTGGCATTACCAGGTAATGGAATTCAATACAAGCTTTTTTATAATATTGGAAGAACCATAACCTATGTGTTGCTTGGTTTGGCTGTAGGGCTTGTTGGGCAAGGAGTTGCCTTTGCTGGTTTACAACAATTACTTTCTGTTGCTGTAGGAGTGTTTATGTTGATTATCGTGATTTTTACAAAATATAAGCATTTTGATTTACCAATCAATGGAGTTTTAAACAGGATTTATACAGGTGTTAAAATTAGGCTTGGGCCATTATTTAAAAGTAAGTCTTTCTTTGCTCCTTTATTTATTGGTATCCTTAACGGCCTATTGCCTTGTGGACTAGTCTATGCCGCTCTTTTTACTGCACTTTCGATGGGTTCTTTGGTTGGCGGGGCTAATTATATGCTCTTTTTTGGACTCGGCACTATTCCTATGATGCTTGGCCTGGGTTTGTTTTCTGGTTTTATAACGCCAAGCTTTAGAAGCAAACTTAATAAAGCAGTACCCTATTTTTTAGCGTTAGTAGCCATTCTGCTCATCCTTCGTGGCCTCAACTTAGGAATTCCTTATGTAAGCCCTCAAATTGATGGCTCGGGCGAAATGCATATGGATCACCCAATGTAACATGTAGATGTTATTTAATAACTATTTTCTCAATGGTTAGTTTCCCTTCTGAATAGATGTGAATAATATATACCCCCTGACTCCAACCAGACACATTAATTGTATGCTTTGGAGAGGTTGATTCTGAAACACCTTCTACCACTATACCTGTTGAGTTTAGTACTTTATAGGAGAAGGTTTCATTATTACTTGCTGCTATTGTCAATTCTTTGTCTGCAGGATTAGGATAAATAGAGAAAATGTTTATGTCCTCTAGCCTTATTATTTCTGTTTGAGAATAAGAGAAATTGCCATCAAAATCTATTTGTTTTTGTAGGCTTCCCCTTTTTAGGACTGGTTAAAAGTAGAGAATTCTCATTATTTT
>CAZDQR010000296.1:0-4266 GCA_964507315.1 uncultured Roseivirgaceae bacterium | reverse complement strand
TCATTTCTATGGTTATAGGCCCTGTATTTTCTGCTATATCATTAATTCCTGCCAATATAACAACCGTTGCTGGATTTAGGTCTACAACATCCTGCCTAAACCGAAGTAGCATTTGGGGAGTTGTTTGTCCACTAATGCCTCTATTTACATAAGGCTTATTGCTAAAATAGATGGGATGCAATTTTAACCAACTTTCAGTAATTGAATTGCCCATAAACACAACGCGTTTATTAGTAAAGCCAAGCTCTATTAGTTTTTTATTGTCGTCTTTATATCGATTTAGATTTGCCCAATCTTGAGCCATAGAATTGCTCATACTAATAATGATTATGATAAAGGTTATTGATATTTTCATTGATTGTTTGGAATAATTATTCATTAAATCCCTTCGGGTATTCCACTATACCATTAACACCAGCTAATCCATTTTCAACTAACTCAACAGCCATACAGTTCTCATCAGGTACATCAAAAGGCAACTTTATACCAAATACACTGGCTTTTTGATAGCCAAACCTTGGATAATAATCTTGATGACCTAAAAGCACTATTGATTTATAGCCTAACTCGATAGCCTTGGCATGAGCTTGCAATATCATTTGACCTCCAACTCCTTTATTTTGATAGGCTGGTTTTACGGACACAGGTGCTAATGCCAACGACTCATAAGAGACCTTATTATTATTAATTTTAATCGTTGTCAGAAGGATATGGCCAATAATCTCACCTTCCATTTCGGCCACCATAGCCAGCTCGGATATAAAAGCATCTGACGTTCTTAACCTCTCCACTAAAAGTTGCTCAGTAAAATGACTAAAAAGTTCTGTTTTAAAAGCATCTTTAATCAAACCAAAAACTTGACCGTAATCTTCCGATGATTCTTGGCGAATGTTGATGTTCATACCTCAAAAGTAACAATTAGTTCCTCCAAAGGGTTAATCTAATAGGTGTTTTACCCATTTTAAAGAATAGGTTTTTCTGTTAGAAATACTCAGCATTAACTAAAGAACTTTGAGCTAACAAACAACGACATAGTTTATTAGAGCCCAACATAAAATGGGCTATAACCACCTATTAAATTAACAA
This sequence comes from uncultured Roseivirgaceae bacterium, assembly GCA_964507315.1. GTDB lineage: Bacteria > Bacteroidota > Bacteroidia > Cytophagales > Cyclobacteriaceae > JAKISE01. The sequence continues at coordinate 3,180 of CAZDQR010000296.1, read as the reverse complement.
TTATGACTATTGTAAGAAGTATAAACCATTTACAGGAATTTGAAGAAGAAAAGTTCAGAATTCAATCTACAGAAGAAGAAAAAGCCTATTGTTTAGGAATAGATATAGGTCATATGAATGCGGTTAATAAGATAATTGACCTTTTGCAAAAAGGAAAGATCAATGATGTAATAGGAATAACCATTATCAAACATTTGTTCACAAACAAACCAATATTGAGATCATTATTTCAACTAAAAAGTAATTAACTTTTTTAAAGTACACTCAGAACATTGTCATACTAAAATTTACCTGATTTTAAAATTGACAGTCACATCGATTATGATAAATTTGCTTAAAGTAAAAATTAAAATCGATTGAAATGAAATCCAATAATAAACGGTTATTATTAATATTTTTTGTCCTACTTTATTTTCAGTTTAATGCGGTTAGCCAAGAAATAGCAAACACGGATACAGTTTTATTAAGTGCTGCAAGGGAAATCATTTCCTCTGCCACCACTTGCGCATTAATTACTCTTGATGAAGAGGGCAGGCCAAGTGTTAGGGCAATGGAAACTTTACCTCTTGACGATGATTTTATTGTATGGTTTGGCACGAACCCTAAAAGCAGAAAAGTTATCGAAATAAAAAACAACTCTAGAGTAACCCTATACTACTTAGACAATGATGCCTCGGGCTATGTAACGATACACGGAACTGCTAAAATTATAGCAGATAAAAAAGCAAAAGAGGCGCATTGGAAAAAAGAATGGACCGCCTTTTACCCAAATAAAAACGATGGATATGTGCTGATAAAAATCACCCCAATATCGATGGAGGTAATTAGTAATTCTCGTGGAATTTCAGGAGACACTATAACTTGGAAAGTGCCCAAAGTTATATTTTAAAAAAATAACATAACCTAGTACAAGTGGACACTCGTACTAGATTATATACCTCACTATTACTTATACCCTTCCTTATGCACGTTGGCTACTGCCCTTCCTGATGGATCGTTCATCTTTTCTAATGCCTTATCCCACTCAAAAATAATAGGAGTACTACACGCAATTGATGGCACTGAAGGTACTGTTGCTGCAGCTGCATCTGATGGAAAATGTTCTTCAAAAATAAGTCGATAGTAATACTCCTCTTTTTGCAATGGAGGGTTCACGTTAAATCGATGAGAAACGTTTTCCATTTGCTCATCCGTAATAGCTTCTTCTACTATTTCTTTTAGGCTATCAATCCAGTCATAGCCTACACCATCAGAAAATTGTTCTTTTTGCCTCCAGGCAACACTTTTGGGCAAATAATCTTCAAAGGCTTCACGTAGAATATGCTTCTCCATTTTACCATTGATCCCACACATTTTATCCGTTGGGTTTACATTCATGGCTATGTCCATAAATTCCTTATCTAAGAATGGCACACGGCCTTCAACGCCCCAAGCCGCTAGTGCTTTATTGGCTCGGTTGCAATCGTATAAATGAAGCCTGTCTAATTTACGCACTGTTTCTTTATGAAACTCTTCCGCAGTTGGTGCCTTATGGAAGTATAAATATCCTCCAAATAACTCGTCTGCTCCTTCACCTGAAAGCACCATTTTTATACCCATGGATTTAATAACTCTTGCCAATAAATACATGGGTGTTGCGGCACGTATTGTGGTTACATCATAAGTCTCTAAATGATAGATTACATCACGAACCGCATCCAATCCTTCTTGTACTGTAAAGTGTATTGAGTGGTGGACAGTACCAATAGAGTCTGCCACTTCTTGTGCATATCTTAAATCAGGTGAACCGTCTAATCCTACTGAAAATGAGTGCAACTGAGGCCACCAAGCTTCTTGCGTATCACCAGATTCAACACGTTTGGCTGCGTATTTTTTAGCTATAGCTGAAATCACCGAAGAGTCTAATCCACCAGAAAGCAATACGCCAAAAGGCACATCGCTCATTAACTGCCTGTGAACAGCATCTTCCAACCCTTTTCTGATTGTAGCAATATCACTTTTATTGTCTTTTACGTTCTCAAACTCTCTCCAATCTCTGGTGTAATATTGAGTTGGCTTGGCATCTTCACTGTAATAATAATGCCCGTGAGGGAAGGCCTCTATTTTTTTACAAACACCCTCCAACGATTTAAGTTCTGAAGCCACATAATAGTTTCCTTCTGTGTCCCAACCTTGATAAAGTGGAATAATGCCCACGTGGTCGCGGCCTATTAAATAGGTATTTTTAGTTTTATCGTATAAAGCAAAAGCAAAAATCCCGTTTAGCTCCTCAAGGAAGTCAACACCTTTTTCTTGGTACAAGGCTAAGATTACTTCTGAATCTGATTTCGTTTGAAATTCATACACATCGCCTAGCTCTTCTCTTATTTCTTGGTGGTTATAAATTTCGCCATTTACCGCTAAAATTAAATTCCCATCTGCACTAATTAATGGCTGCCCACCCGATTGCGGATCAACAATAGCTAACCGTTCGTGTGCTAAAATTGCATTATTACTACTGTAAATACCCGACCAATCTGGCCCTCTATGTCTAATTTTTTTAGACATTTCTAACACTTGCGTTCTTAGTTGATCGCTTGTTTGTTTTACATCAAATACTGCTACAATTCCGCACATAATCTTATTATTAAATCTACAAAAAAAGCACCCCGTACGAGTTAACTAACGGGATGCCAATACCTTCTTGGTCGATATTTAAGACAAAAGTAATCCCTAATTTTTAATTATCGTGGTTAACTGGGGATGTTTTAAAAATATTCCATTGAATTTACGCCAACTAGCCCTATGCTAGACTGTGATAGTTATTAAATGCCAAATAATCTAAAAGTATTGGTTAAAATAGCAACTTGCAGCTAATATATTTAATACCCAAACATCACCTATGTGACTTAAATTACCGTACGTAACATGGCTTAATTTAACCTTTGCACCGAGATATTTTTTTTAACAACTTACAACATGGAAATAGAAATTAAATTTGATGAGCACGGAAGAATTATTCCGATGATGAACGGGCAACAAATTACAATGGAAGTATCGCCTTTCTTAATATTTTTAGCAACTGCAGGCATGTGCTCTGCTGTATTTGTACAAGCATTTATGAACCAACGCGGAATGAGTACTGATGGCGTTAAAATAGTTCAAAAAATGAATTATAATCAGATGACAAATCAGGTTTCT
>CAZDQR010000295.1:0-4266 GCA_964507315.1 uncultured Roseivirgaceae bacterium | reverse complement strand
TAAAATTTATGCTCAACCCAGTTGTTTTAATTGAACTACTTAAGTTTTTATTTTTAAGTAAATCGGTAGTGGCACGAAAACTAATATTCGATAACCTAAACTCTTCTGCAGCTAAATTATAGCTGGTACTCACACCAAAGTTTCTTAGTAGCACTACTTTTTTTGATATATTGGTAGTATCACTACGGCTTTTGAATTTCATTTCTAAGGTATTCGTAATACTTAACGAAATACTTGAGCTCTCGCCTTGGGAAGGCCCTTTGCCATAAACAAAACCTGCATATCTCGAAAATGTTTTTGTATTACCAATGCTATCACTTTGTACTGTTTGGTAGTAACCAAATTTCTCATCTCCAAAATCGGGTCTGTAGCTATAAGAAAGTGAAGGCGTCATCATATGGCGGATGGCTTGCACTCCATATTCCTTTTTAAAAAGTACAGTGCCATAAATTCTTGAGTTTATAGATGCACTTGTGCTATACGATCGTATAGCATTAAAACCATCAATTGTGTCAATTTCAATTTCTTGTAGCTGCTCGTTATAGTTATAATCTAGTTTTTTAAAGTACCATATTTCATCGTATTTAACCGAGGGGCTAACAGTAAAGTGTTTTAGTAATTTAAATGAAGTGGAGAGTGGAATGCTATGTTTAACCCCATTAGACCCTTGGTCGAGTAAAAAAGGGATTGTTTCTGAGTTGATATCAAACACAGAATCAACGATTGTTTGACCTCCTTCTAAAACAAGTTTTCCTTCACTATCAAAAATATCTTCTGTGGTTACAGGTATTGCAAGCCGATTAGTGATTTTATTGGTAGCGGCTAGTGCGTACCTGAAATTTATTTTTTCATACCATTTATTGCCAGCGCTTCCATTCTTCTTTAATGGGTAAATGTTTTGCACATTAAAAGTAATATTAGGTAATAATAAATCTGCTTGCTTTGTTTTTAAGTTCTGGTTAAACCTTCCGCTTACACCTAAGCTAAATGGGGTGCCAGCAAATGTTTTAGAGTAATTTACAGAGGAGCTTAATGTGGCTCTAATTTGCTCATTTTGATTGCTTAATACATTGTTATTATTATAGGAGTTAGTAGCATAATTAATATTGGCACTAAACCTACCGGTGCCCTTGGCCTCTGGAGTATGCGACCAAATCAATCTAAAGTCGTTAGAAACATTGTCTTCAAGCGTATTTTCATCTTCTTGCTTAAACTTAGAAAAGGTAGCTGCAAAATTTCCTTTAAATTTATAGCGTACATTATAAGTAGATTTCGCTCTTACTGCCCAGCCTCCTTTTGTATATAAATCTCCTGTTAAATCAAGATTAACATAATCATTAATTGCAAAATAATACCCTCCATTTTTCAGGTAAAATCCTCTGATTGTTTCCTCTCCAAAATCTGGAAATATTATGCCCGATGTTTGATTTTGTTGATCTGGAAACATGCCAAAAGCAAAACCAATGGGTGTTGGTACATCATTAATAATCATATTAAAAGGGCCTGCTATCATTTCCTTATTAGGGATAATTTTCACTTTTCGCGCTTTAATACTATAATGTGGGTGGGCTAAATTGCAAGTAGTATATAAAGTGGTTTGGTTAAAAAGTTCGCCATTGGCATTCTTAAATACCTTGTCAGAATGGATAAAGGCATCTCCTTGTGTAGTAACTAAACCGGTGATAGATGCTTTTTCGGTTTTAAAATTGTATTTAATTTCATCCGTCTCGTATAATTCGCTGCCATTTTTAAAAATAGGCTTGCCAGATATTTTACCTGTGGAGTCTGCTACTCCGTTTGCTTGCATAAAATTTTCTTCCCAATTAATAGTAATTTCTTGCGCATCTAATTGAATAGGCGCGTAATCTATAATACCACTGCCATAAATTTTAACGTTTTTAGTAAACATATCAATGGTAATGGAGTCTTCTGAATTGTAGCTAACTGTGGTTTTAATGTCTCCAGGAGGCAGCTTCGCAATCGAGTCTACTTTTGCCATTAAACTGGAATCTCCACTAATAATGGGTATAGAATCTATATTGGCTAATAAAGAAGAATCCATTTGTTGGATAATACTCGTAGCTTTGGCAGGTAATTTGGTAGAGTCAGAAGCAGAAAGCTCAACAAAGTCTATTTTTGTAGGCGTACCAATTACCGTACTATCCGTAGATATTTGAGATTTGGCTTGAATATTGATTAATACGAGGAGTAAAGCCGATAAAATAAAGGGTTTAAATAAGGAGAGATTGTTCAATTTATTATATGTATCCTTCTGATTCTCGGTTTTTTTTAGAAATTTGTGTAAAGATATTTCATTAACGTTGAAGATTCGTAGTATGACAAGATATTTTAGCATCATAGCCCTCTCGGCAATAACCGTGCTAACATCCTTTAGTACCCTAAATAAACCTTTTAATAAGGTGGATAAGATTGTGATAGATGCTGGCCATGGTGGTAAAGACCCTGGTACTCACGGAGATGTATCTAATGAAAAAGATATAGCTCTTAAAATTGCACTCAAATTAGGGAAAACCATTGAGCAGTATTTGCCAGATGTAGAAGTTATCTACACTCGCGATGGTGATAATTTTGTTGAGCTTGAAGGCCGCGCCTATATCGCTAATAAAAATGGAGCAGATTTATTTATATCCATACATTGTAATGCGGTGTCTAATAATACCATTTATGGAACCGAAACTTATGTAATGGGGTTAGATAAAGTTGAAGGAAATTTGAGAGTGGCAAAAAAGGAAAATTCAGTAATATTGCTTGAGAAAAATTACGAAGAAAAGTATGATGGATTTGATCCTAATTCGCCTGAATCTATGATACTTCTTACACTAAGTCAGCATGCTTATCAAGAAAATAGTTTGAGCTTAGCTGCACGTATAGAAAAGCAATTTAAGGACCGTGTAGGTAGAAAAAGCAGAGGCGTTAAAATGGCTCCATTTTGGGTGTTATGGAGAACTTCTATGCCAAGTGTATTGGTTGAAACTGGCTATTTAACAAATTCTAAAGAAGAATTAGAATTAAACGATCCTCTTAAACAAGATTACATTGCTTCTGGTATTTTCAGAGCTTTTAGAGATTATAAAATCGCAATAGACGAATCCAATTAAATAATAAATGGCAATATCTAAAGAAGTAAGAGTTGGCGCATTTGCAATATTTGCAATAACTATTTTGTACCTCGGATTTAACTATTTAAAAGGAGTCGATTTTTTATCTAGTACAAGCAAGTATTATGTTATTTATGAAGATGTTGCAGGGCTTACTAAATCTAACCCGATAACCATTAGTGGTTACAGTGTTGGCCGGGTTTCTAATATTATCTTGTTACAAGATAAACGGAATAGAGTACTTGTAGAACTAAATATAAATTCGGAGGTTATATTAGGAGATACGGCTTTAGCAAAATTAAACTCTGATTTATTGGGTGGAGTTTCCATTATAATTTTTCCTGGTAGTTTAAATAATCCGATGGAGCCGGGAGATACGTTGAACTCTAGGATAGATCCAGATTTAACAGAGCTTTTTAAAGAAAGCGCACAGCCTATATCCGATAACTTGCAAATTACCATGCGCAAGTTAAATATTTTATTAGACGACCTATCTGGGAGCGGAACAGAGCTCAAAAAGTCGTTAGCAAGCTTTACTAAACTATCGGATAATATCAATGCAAGAATTTATGAAAACAGGTCTTCATTAAAAACTACCTTGGCAGAGTTTGCAATACTTTCTAAAAGCCTAAATCAAACCATGGTAGATTTAAAACCTACGCTTGATAATTTTAAAACTTTGTCTGATTCACTTACGCATTTAGAGCTAAATACAACGTTGCAAAAGGTTGATAATTTGATGGAACAACTCACCATTACGGTTCAAATGTTACAAAGCGATAGCAGCTCGATTGGTAAATTAATGACTGATGATGAGATGTATGAATCTATGAATAGGGCCATTTCTAATTTAGATACATTGCTCGTGCATATGAATGAAAACCCTAAGCATTTCTTTGGCCCACTTGGTAAGAGTAAAAAACAAATAGAAAAAGAAGCTAAAAAACAGCAGTAACCTAAACTACTTTATGAATATTGCCTTTAATAAAAATGAGGATGAGAATAAATTACTGGTTTCTGCACTTAAGTCTCGTTTAGCAAAAGTAAAAATAGGAGGTGGAGAAAAGCGTATTGCAATCCAGCATAAAAAAGGCAAGCTCACAGCACGTGAGCGCATTGATTACCTTCGAGATGATAAGTCTGAATT
>CAZDQR010000294.1:0-4282 GCA_964507315.1 uncultured Roseivirgaceae bacterium | reverse complement strand
TATGAGTACCAAAAGACTTAAACATTGGGTACGCAGCTAAAAAGGAATCGCTTTGAGCTGCAACAAATATTAGCGGAGCCATAATTAGCAGCATAAACAGATATGGTTTCACACTTACATTCTTGATTGTTAATCCAAAAAATGAATCTTCCTTTTTCCTGATAACAAACCAAAGAACCAATAATGGCAGAAAAAGGGTCGCAAAATTTCTGAATTCTGAAATAAGTTTTCCAATAAATAAATAAGACTTTAACCCAACCAACTCTTTAGCTATAGAATAACTGGACTGAAAACTATTATCAATTGAAAGAATTAATATGCCTATGGCCGTTATTAACCAAAAACGATAATTTTTTAAGTAGGTTGGAGTTGGTGTAGAATTAAAAAATCCAATAATTAAAACGCCACTATAATAAGAAAAGCCATAAAAGGCAATGTACCGAATTAATCTACTAATATAATCCGGCACGGCAACATAGGTAGATTCGAATGAAACCCAATAATTAACCCCGATACTTATAGCTAGAAAAATAGCTGTTACTGCATACTTTTCCCAAGTATAATCTGATTTAACAAAATCCTTTAAATAGAATGGTAACGGATTAAATAAGGTTGAAATTGATTTTGACAAGGTTAAATTATTTCTAGCTCAAAGAAATAACTAACATGTAAAAATACCAATAATTATTTATTATAAAAATCGGCCAACGTTTTCTGGAGGTCTACCTAGTATTGCTTCCCCATCTTCGTTAATAACTATTGGACGCTCTAGTAATTTAGGGTGTTCAACCAACGCCTTAATCCATTCATCATCAGTAAGGGTTTTACCTTTAAACTCGGTTTTATATATTTCTTCCGATTTACGAACCAAATACTCAATAGGCAAATTCAAGCTGTTTATTAGATCACGTAATTCATCTTCGGTAGGTGGCGTTTTTAAATACTCAACAATTTCAACATCCACATCTGCATTTTTAATTAGCTCTAGCGTTTGTCGGCTCTTTGAGCATCTTGGATTATGATAAATTTTAAGCATTATTTAACTTTTTCGATTACCAAATTATGATTGGTATAAATACAGATATCAGCAGCTATGGTTAAGCTTTCTCTAACAATTTCTTCAGCGCTCATAGTAGGCGCGTGTTTTTTTAACGCATAAGCAGCCGATTGGGCATACATAGCTCCAGAGCCAATAGCAGCAATTTGATTATCGGGTTCTAATACATCTCCAGTTCCTGATAATACCAACACTTCTTCTTCGTTGGCAACAACCAACATCGCTTCTAATTTTCTAAGGTATCGATCCATTCGCCAGTCTTTAGCCAGCTCAATAGCCGATCTTTTCATATTGCCTGAATATGAACTTAGCTTTTATTCATAACGTTCTACTAATGTAAAAGCATCTGCCGTAGAACCAGCAAAACCCGTTACAATTTTACCTTCGCGTAGAGTTCTAATTTTTTTAACATTGCTTTTAGCAACATAACTGCCCATAGTAGCTTGGCCATCTGCACCTACAACTACTTCGCCATTATGTACAACAGCTAAAACTGTAGTTGATCTTATTTTTATTTTACCCATTGCTGTTTTTTTACCCTTAGATTACAAAAAATGTACCGTTGTCAAGATGGCAGAACTTTAATTAATAATGCTCAATTCTCAATTAGTAACTGTACAAATTGAACATTGTACATTAGTCATTGAACATTATATCAAAATCCTCACAGGATCTTCTAATAAGCCTTTTAATGTTTGAAGGAATGCTGCACCTAAAGCGCCATCAACAACTCTATGGTCAGAGCTAAGTGTTACTTTCATAACATTACCAACCGCAAGCTCACCATCTTTTACGATAGCAGTTTGCTTAATACCACCTACTGCCAAAATGCAGGCATCTGGAGGATTAATAATAGCTGTAAACTCTTCTACGCCAAACATACCTAAATTTGAAATTGTAAACGTGTTACCTTCCCAATCTTGAGGTTGCAATTGTTTGTTCACAGCTTTCTTAGCTAAATCTTTTACTTCGGCCGAAATATGCGATAATGACTTATTGTCTGCAAAACGAATCACTGGCACAAGCAAGCCTTCGTCAACAGCTACTGCAATACCAATATGAATATGGTGGTTCATTCTGATTCTATCGCCCAACCAAGATACATTCACCTTTGGATGTTGACGTAAAGCAGCCGCAGTGGCCTTAACTACTAAATCGTTGAATGATATTTTAACAGGAGAAATCTCATTTAAACTTTTACGAGCTTCAATGGCTTTATCCATATTAATTTCCATGGTAACATAGAAATGAGGTGCATTAAACTTACTTTCTGCTAATCGCTTGCCAATGATTTTACGCATTTGCGAAACAGGTATTTCTTCGAAACTCTCCTCCCCTACTACTTGTGGTAATACCATTGACGCATTTGCTTCTTTTGAAGCTGGTGCAGTACTAGTTGAAGCTGTATTTGTTGCAGAAGGTGTAAAGGATTCAACATCCTTCTTTATAATTCTACCTTGATCTCCAGATCCTGGAATTTGAGCAATATCATAGCCCAAATCTTTCGCTAATTTCTTAGCCAATGGCGATGCTTTAACTCTGCCATTTGATGTAGGAGTTATCGTTTGTGTTGGGGCGGCAGCAACTTGAGTTACCGGAGTTTCTACCGTTGGTTTTGTTTCTATTGGAGCTGTTTCAGCTTTGGCTGGAGCAGCCGGAGTTGATTCAGCTTTTAGTAAAGTTTCATAATCAGCACCCTTCTCACCAATAATAGCTAAAACACCATCAACTGGAACAGACTCTCCTGCTTTGTGGCCAATAAATAATAACTCACCATCTTCGTAAGACTCCAGTTCCATTGTAGCCTTGTCGGTTTCCACTTCTGCTAAAATATCTCCAGAAGCAATTTGATCGCCTACCTTTTTAAGCCAAGAAGCAATTACCCCTTCTTCCATAGTATCACTCATTTTAGGCATACGAATAACCGTAGCGTTAATAGAAGATGTATCTATGGTTTCCGTTGGAGCTGCTGCAGGTTCAGAACTTGGTTCTTCTTTAGTAGCAGATGCTGCAGTTTCGGTTAGGAGTGCACTATAATCTTCTCCTTTTTCTCCTATAATAGCAATAATACCATCTACTGGAGCAGCCTCTTTTTCTTTAATTCCAATATATAAAAGTGTACCGTCTTCGTACGATTCAAGCTCCATTGTAGCTTTGTCAGTTTCTACTTCTGCCAAAATATCTCCTGACGATATTTGATCACCCACTTTTTTCAACCATGAGGCAATTACACCTTCTTCCATGGTATCACTCATTTTGGGCATTCTAATTACTTCTGCCATAATTCGATTGTTATAAAAGAGTTGCTATACACATAACAAACCCTAAGTCTGCAAAACTACTAGTATGAAAATTACTTACAAACAATGTTGCCTGATTTAGTTTGAAAATTTCTCGCAGATTTCGCAGCTGATCTTAGAAAAAATCACGCATTTTAAAAACCTATACTGCCTATTAAGAACTCTATTTTACTTTCTTGTGTATCGGGCAAATAAATGGCTCTAACACCCAATTCAATCATAGGCAAGGCACGCATTACATTAAAATCAAATAGAATTTCTGCGTCTGGTGATTGAGATGATTTCGAAAACTCTACGGAACGATCTGGAATATCAATTTTACCATATCCATAATCGTAAAACAGGTTTGCTTTTATTCTTTGAATGTATAAAAATGGACCAATTCGCAAGTCTGGATGAAGCAGTGGAAATTCATAATTGGATCGAACGGTATAAAAATTATTAAATATTTCCGGGTTATGGCCCCTCGGGTAAGGAATCCTATTATTAAACCAATATTCGCCTTCGATGGCCTCCACCTTTTGATGTTGCCAACCGGCAAAAAAGTTAATTGAGTGATGTTTGAAAAAACCAGGAAAAAATAACTGAGATTTTACAACTGTTAATCCACCTTTTAAATTACCACCATAAGGTGTTGAAAAATTTTCGAAGGTTAAGGTTTGGCCAAACTTACTTCTAATATCGCGCTTGCTTTGGTTTAACAAATTATACCAACTAAGCACAAACTCATTCTGGATTAAACTCCCGTTCCCAATTTGATTAAAGCGATACCTATTATCTCCAAAAGCCTCGCTGTTAAAATTAGTTACCGAGGTTACGCCTATATAATTATACACTTCAATTTTAGATTGGTATTTAGAATTAGTTAATTTCCAAGGGATACGAGGTCCCACTTTTAGTGTTGATTCTGTCCAAGTAATCTTAT
>CAZDQR010000293.1:0-4282 GCA_964507315.1 uncultured Roseivirgaceae bacterium | reverse complement strand
TTCCAAGAGAAACGGCCACATTACCTCAAATTTTAGGAGCATACGGATACACTTCTGGTGCATTTGGGAAATGGCACAACACGCCACCTACAGATGTTACTCCTTCTGGTCCTTTTGACCAATGGCCAACAGGCTTAGGATTTAATTATTTTTATGGGTTTATGGCTGGTGAAGCATCTCAATATGAGCCTATGCTTTTTGAAAATACTGTAGCCGTAGATTATCCTAAAACAGAAGGATATCACCTTACAGAAGATTTGACTGACCATGCCATTACATTTATGCGTAACCAACGGATGAGCCACCCTGATAAGCCATTTATGGTTTATTTTGCTCCTGGAGCAGTTCATGGACCACATCAAGTAGCTAAGGAATGGGCTGATAAATACAAAGGAAAATTCGATCAAGGATGGGAAGAACTTCGTAAAGAAATTTTTGCTAGACAAAAAGAAATGGGCATTATCCCAGAAAATGCAGAGCTAACAGACATTAGTCCATCTATGCAAAAATGGAAAGATATTCCAACTTCTGAACGCGAATTTCAATCTAGATTAATGGAAGTATATGCCGGATTTTTAGAGCACACAGATACGCAATACGGAAAAATTATTGATGAGCTAGAGAATTTGGGTATCAAAGATAACACTCTTATAATCTACATAAATGGCGATAATGGTTCATCAGCAGAAGGAATTAATGGTTCAATCTCAGAATTATTAGCCCAAAACAGCATGCCTAGTACGACAGAACAACAATTATCAGTTTTAAATAATGAGTACGGTGGAATGGATGCATTAGGCGGTCCTCTTTTAGAAAGCATGTACCACCACGGTTGGGCTTGGTCTGGCTCTACTCCTTTTAAAAGCACAAAATTAGTAGCTGCTCATTTTGGAGGAACTCGTAACCCAATGGTTATTTCGTGGCCTGCAAAAATTAAGCATGATCCTAAAGTGCGCTCTCAATTTTTGCATGTAAACGACATTGCCACAACTATTTACGATCTTTTAAACATAACTCCTCCAGATTTTTATGAAGGTGTTGCCCAAGACAAAATGGATGGTGTTTCTTTCGTTAATACTTTTAACGATGTTAATGCAGAATCGGAAAGAACCGAGCAATATTTTGAGATTATGGGTAGCCGTGGTATTTATAAAGATGGTTGGTTTGCAGGCACTTTTGGTCCAAGAACGCCTTGGAATCCTGCTGCATCTCACCTAGCAAATTGGAACCCAGATGATGACGTTTGGGAACTTTATAACATTGAGGAAGATTATTCGCAAGCACATGATTTAGCTAAGAAAAATCCAGAAAAGCTTCAAAAGATGAAAGACGCTTTCATCATTGAAGCATCTGAAAACAATGTATTTCCTGTTGGTGGAGCTCTTTATATAGTAGCCTATCACCCAGAAGAAATGAAAGCTACCACCTTAACTGAGTGGAATATGTATGAAGGAATGACTAGAATTCCTGAATCACAAGCGCCTAAATTTATGAGCGGGTTTTCAACCCATTCAACCATAGAGGCAAATATGCCTGAAAATGCGAATGGGGTTTTATTTGCTGTAGGTGGTATTTCTGCAGGATTTACTGTGTTTATGCAAGATGGAATACTGAAAGCCGAGTATAACGCAATGACGTTAAATCGCTACAAAGTAAATTCTGGAAGCAAAATTCCAACTGGTGATATTACGATTGAAGTGATTGTGAAAGCACAAGAAAAGAAAGCTTTGGCGCCCTCTGAAATCACCTTATTAGTAAATGGAAAAGAAGTGGGTAAAGTAATAGCCGAAACTACAGTGCCAGCAATTTTTACTGCTTCAGAAACATTTGATGTTGGTATGGACATGGGCTCTGCTGTCGCCCTTGAGTACCATGAAGCATTGCCTTATAAGTTTACTGGGAAAATCAAAAAGTTGAATATCAAGTATATTAAATAAGTATATTGGGTTTTACCGAAGGGCTAATATGATTGATATAATCATATTAGCCCTTTTTATTAGTAAATAGAATTAATTTTATTGGAAGAAAAGTAGAGCATGGTGTTAAGGATGAAAAACTCAATAAAATCATACAGATTAGCAATAATTTTTATACTCCTAATTTGGAGTAATAGCAGTTTACTTGCCCAAGCTCAAACAAAGCCTAAACTTATTCTACAAATAACAGTAGATCAAAATAACTCTCGCTTTGGCTTTGCAATCGCCTATAAAGTGGCAAAACGCCATGCTATTAAAATCGCTTACACTAGTGGTGTTTCTACTCGCTATAGAGCAGATTTTAATTCAGTAATTCTTGCATATCAATATATGTGGTTTGATAATAAATAAAATGCTGTTGTATATTTATGCTATCTATAAACCCCCTTACTAATGACTTTATTAAAAACACCATTTTTTTTAGTCCTACTAGTTTTTACATCTAGTACTATTTTGGCTCAAAATCTTTCTTCCAAAGAGAAGAAAATACTAAAACAAGTCGCACTTAATAATAATGATGCACTTGCCTTTTTAGAAGAAACTGTGAACATCAACAGTGGCACCATGAATGCCGATGGTGTACGTGAAGTGGGCAAGTTATTCGATGCTAAATTTAAAGCCATCGGCTTTGAAACCAGTTGGATTGACATGCCTACTGAAATGAACAGAGCAGGTCACTTTTTCGCAGAGCATAAAGGTAAAAAAGGGAAGCGACTTTTACTTATTGGCCACTTAGATACTGTATTTGAAAAAGACAGTCCTTTTCAAAAGTACGTGCAAGATGGAGATAAAGCCACAGGCCCTGGAGTAGAGGATATGAAGGGAGGAGATATAATAATCCTTTATGCGTTACGAGCTCTCAAGGAAGCAGGATATCTAAAAGACACTCAAATTATTGTGGCGATGCATGGCGATGAAGAAGAGTCTGGTAAGCCCATTTCTATCAGTAGAAAAGATATTATTGAGGCCGCAAAACGCAGTGATATTGCCCTTGGGTATGAAGCCTCTTCTGGTTTTAACGAAGCCACTTTAGCCCGTAGAGGCTCAAGTGGATGGGAACTTAGTGTTACTGGTAAACGAGCTCACAGTGCCGGTATTTTTAGTGAAGAAGATGGTGCTGGAGCCATTTTTGAAGTTTCAAGAATATTAAATGAGTGGTATGAAGCACTAAGTAACGAGTATTACCTTACGTTTAATCCCGGTATTATAACAGGTGGAACTTTTGCAGAATATGATAAATCTACCGCTAATGCTAAGGCTTTTGGCAAAACCAATGTAATTCCTCAAACCGTACACGTTGCAGGTGGATTGCGCTTTATATCAGAAGAGCAAAAAGCAAATGCCCGTAAAAAAATGCAAGAGATTGTAGATAATCATTTGCCAAAAACGGATGCCACTTTTACGTATTGGGATAGTTACCCTGCTATGGCACCCACCAAAGGCAATGAAGACTTAATGGAAATATTAAGCCAAGTAAGCCAAGATATGGGGCACCCACCTGTTGTAGCTTACGACCCAATGAAACGTGGTGCTGCTGATATTTCGTTTGTAGCAGCTTATACCGATGGACTTGATGGACTTGGTTCTATGGGAGGCGGAGGCCACACCCCTGAGGAGTGGATCGACTTAACTACCTTTCAAGATTTAACGGAAAGAACAGCTATTTTAATATATAGATTAACCAGATAAATCTAACCAAAATCCAATAAAGTTTAGTCCAAATATGGGCTAGAAAACTACATTAACAGCATAAAAAGGAGTTATTTACTCTCCTTTCTGGCACACTCAAAGCAAATAAAATGGCTATTATTCGTCAAAAAAAGTATGCTAGTAATATAATTATTATTACTAGCATACTTTCTATAAGTTACGCCATAATACGATACCATATTATGGGTGGAGTACCATGGAAAGATTTTCCTTTTTTTATCCTTAATAAGGGTATTTCTCTTACTGCTTTTATACTCCTCACGCTAAATTTTGGTTTAGGCCCGCTTAAAAATTTAGGGGTAAACGTTCCCGAAGGGTGGCTCAACTCACGCCAAGCCTTAGGTATTACTGGTTTTCTATTAGTTTTTGTTCACTTATTAATGAGTTTTCTGCTTTTTAAACCAGAAATGCTTGGTGGTTTTTTTGAACAAAATGGGACTTTAACACTTATTGGCGGGTTAAGTATGCTAGGAGGAATTCTAGGGTTTATAACCCTCTGGGTCTATAACATAAGTTTTCAAACTTTTTTAAAGGAGGATAAAAATTTTTAGAGATAGTCATTTAGGCACATACTAATTTAGAGTGTTCAATATTCT
>CAZDQR010000292.1:0-4283 GCA_964507315.1 uncultured Roseivirgaceae bacterium | reverse complement strand
AGATATGCAATTTACAAAGATTATATTATGTAGCTAAGTGATTATCTCTATACTTTTTTTAAGTTAAAATGCCGTCCATACCTAGGTATGAATGACTATTATATTATACTGCAAATTATTAAATTTCGATGTATATCCCATCTGATTTAACAGCTATTTGATAAAGGGTAAGATGGCCACATTTGTTAGATGCTTCCATCCCTGTTTTTAGGCTAAAGCGATATTCATGTAAGGGGCAAATAATCTCTCCAAAATCGTTTAAATTTCCTTTACTTAAAGGGGCTCTTTGGTGTGGGCAAAGTTCATCAGAAACCGAAAATCCTTCATTTGAGTGAATTAATAAATAGGGTTTGTCCTTAACCACTAATTTTCGTGTGCTGCCCAGGGGTACTTCAGATTCGGCCTCTTCCTTCGAAGAAAATAATTTAACAATCATTTTAATTCATTTCTTTATAAAGTTGGAGTAAGCCGTATTGGTCATTTATTGAAATATTAGCCTTGTCAGCAATGTTTTGTAGTTCCTTTTTATCAACCTTAAAAAGTTTACTAATGGCTGATTTACTAAGTTTAAATGCTCCCCAACTCCCGTTATTTAATATAGAAAAATGTTTATTTATAACAAGCCCGGGTTTTTCTTTAGCTACAAACCGGAACTCATCATTAGCATAAGTTTGGTTTTTAATAGGTTCATTCACTGCAATATAAGAGCCCAATAAGTAGGAGCCATAACTCTCTAATAAAACAAATTTGCTTTCTTCATTGATTGCTGCTACAATAATTACAAAACCTGTAAATTCACTTGTATTAATAAGTACGCCAGTTAGGCCCATTGGCAATAACGCCAAAATTTTATTATTGGCAACTACTTCTAAATTATTGGAATAGCGTTCTAAGTTTAAACTATCATAAGGTTTAGAAGTGCCATTTAAGTAAAACAATCTACCCTTAGCCCATTTAGATGTTAAATATTGATGGGTATTAGTTGAACTAACTAATTTGAAATTTCCCTTAATAACCACTGGATTTTCTTTATTGCCAGTAAAAGAAACTGGTTGGGCTAAGAGGCTATTATAGCCTAATAATAAAAGAAGTATCCACTTAGTCATCCATTCCACAATTTAAATCGCTACCAATTGGTGAGCCATCAGGCAGAGGTAAGGTATCTTCTGTTTGCCAATCAGATGGGTCTTTAAAAAAGAGCGAAATTCTTTGTGACATATAACTTAGAAAAGCCTTTTCATTCATATCCTTTTCTGTTTTAACAGAGCTCTCAATATCTAATAATAGGTTTTGAAGGGTTAATAGAGAAATAGCTTTGGTTTGAATATGTGCCGAATTACTTTCGGCTAGATTCATTAGTTGGTTTAAAACAACCATAGAAACCACGTGTTGAACTTCTTGATTAAGATCCTTTTGACGGCTAGCCCAGATGGTTTTTTTAATCAATTCGTTCAGCACAAATCCAAGGCTAGGCTGAGAACTGTCTCTTGCATTATGCTCCACCAACCTATTAGCTCTAGCTGAATTTAGCAGCAAGGAAACTGTCATTTCTGCCGAAGACTCTGCCGCTCCAATGGGGTCGAATGTAAGCCCTGTTTTACTCTTAATATTTTCTCTAGTACGTCTATAGCCTAAAGGCCTTGGAGGAATTACTGTAAGTAGAGATTCTGAGAGTGTTAACGTGCGAGCATCTAATGTTTTAAGGAGGGCATTTAATGCCTCTTTTTGCTCAGTGGTTGAAACAAAGGCTGTTGGAATTTGTCCATCTCCTTTAACAGCATAAGTATAATGAAGTCCTCCAATTACTTTAACAGCTGCCTCTACTTGGTAACGATGATAAAAATAAATTGGAGCAAGGGCTTCTTCAATCTCGGCCAGTGGAACACCTTTTTTTATGGTATTTTCTCCTAAGTTTTGCAGTGCAATTTCCCTTACTTTTAATACATGCTCTAATTCTTTTGCAGCACTGCTTCCATTATCCCAAAGGTGTGCTCTAGGGCTTGCGCTACTTGCAGGGCGCGCATCTTGGTCAGATAATAATGATAGGTGTTGGTTTTGATAGGCATCTATTAAAATATCGTTGAGCGCTTTTTGTTCGTTTACACCTGACGGGAAATCTGAATAACCATAGGTTATAGTTACTTTATCCCAAGCACCAATTTTTGTATCGTAAGCATCTTTTAAACTTAGTTTACCCTCTATAATATCCACTTTGGGATGAGGATAATCCATTACGGAAGCCCTACCATCCATACTAGCGGTATAATTATGTACTAACCCAATGGTGTGTCCTATTTCGTGGGCAGCTAATTGGCGGAGACGGGCTAATGCCATTTGTTTCATTTCATCTGAGCCATTGGCTGATGCATAAGGGCTTAGTAAACCTGTAGCAATTAAAAAATCTTGCCTCACTCTTAGAGAACCTAAACTCACATGGCCCTTAATTATTTCCCCAGTACGAGGGTCGTTTACGCTTCCACCATACGACCACCCTCTAGTAGAACGGTGCACCCATTGAATAAGATTATAACGTACATCCATAGGATCAGCACCTTCTGGAAAAAGTTTTACAATAAAGGCATTTTTATATCCTGCAGCTTCAAAAGCTTGGTTCCACCATTTGGCGCCATCCATTAAAGCAGAACGAACAGGTTCGGGTGCTCCTCGGTCGAGGTAGTAAACTATGGGCTCCACAGGTTCACTGATTGCGGCATCAGGGTTCTTTTTTTGTAACCGATGCCTGTAAATAAATCGCTTAACTAAAGGTTCATCAATGGGTGTAGCGTAATCTTGGTAAGACATTGCATAAAAGCCAGCACGAGGATCGAATAGTCTTGGCTCATAATTATCATCTGGTAATTGTACAAAACTATGATGTTGGCGTACTGTAATTGCAGAAGGTGTTGGAGTTACACTTCTAATATTATAGCCTTCAGCCTTACCTGTAAAGGTTAGTGTTGCTTCAAATTCTGTATTTTTTGGAAAGGATTTAGACCGTGCTATATAAATGGCCGATCGTGTTTTATCAATTTTATAACTGCCTTGTTTATTCCGTTTCAAGCGACCGCTTACATTATGCGCATCGCGCATAAAAAAGTCTGTTGCATTAACAAGATACTTTCCTTTTTCGCTCTTTAAAATTTTAAAGCCCCACAGAATAGAGTTGGCAAAAGCTTGCTCTACAGATTGTCTTTCAAGCTCATTATCAGAATCAGCCCGATAATCTAAATTGGGCTGCACTAATAAAAGTTTAGGCCCTACTTTAACAAATTTTACTACTTTTTCGGAGCCCAATTGTCCACGATCAAGTCCAATGTCATTGGAGCCAATGCCTGTGGCTAGCGAGTTAACATATAAAAACTCAGAATTAAGATTATCTACTTCTAAAAATAACTCATCACTTTCTTCATCGTAATAAAAGGTAAAATAGCCATTGTTGGCTTTCATTTCTTTTACAAAAGAAGCGTATTGAGATGTTTTTTGGCTAACTCCATCAAAAGGAGTAAGGAGCAATAGCGCTATTGCTAAGAATAATAGTTTTGTTCGTATCATCCTTAAACTTACAAACAGTAGCTATCAAAAAAAACACCTAAGTAATAAGATTACTTAGGTGTTTAATTATTAAAACAATAAGTGTTTAATAATCAAGATCTTTTTTATGATTACTTACTACCTTGTTAGGAAATACCCAAGGCGAAACAATTGCCAAAACAAACAAGAATAGAACTAAAAATAACATTGCCATATCAGTATATATTTTAATTGAACCACTAAGGTCTATAATCCTAATGAAAGAACGAAGTGAATGTTAAACTAACCATTAAAAAATCGTATTTTAATTTAAAATTTATAGTATGTCTTACAACGAAAATATAGCGAATCGATTAAGAGAAGCCCTTTTACCCAACCAAAATGATGTTGAGGAAAAGAACATGTTTGGAGGTCTTACCTTTATGTACAAAGGTAAAATGTGTTGTGGTATTGTAAAGGATGAGCTTATGGTGAGAGTAATTGAAAGCAAATTATCAGATGTTTTAGAACAGAATTATGTCCGCCCCATGGATTTTACCAAACGCCCTATGAAAGGGTTTATATTCGTGGAGGAAGGAGGGTTTAAAACGAATCAAGATTTACAAAAATGGGTTGAGTTAGGCATTGAGCATGTTGAGAGCCAATTAAGGAAATAGGATTTTATAAAACCTGATGCTCTAATCATATATAGCGCTATCTTTGCAGCCCGATAAAATTAGGCCGCTATTATTATGATTGAATTCTTTAAAAAG
>CAZDQR010000291.1:0-4294 GCA_964507315.1 uncultured Roseivirgaceae bacterium | reverse complement strand
AATTTAGTGGGTTTTCTCCACTTCTAAACCGTCCAGTTTTTGGGGAAGCTTACAGCTTTTGCAAAGAAGGAGCCGCTCTATTGGTAACCAATAGAGACACGTTATGCATAAACGAAGGGCTGAAATTATACTCTTTGTTACGCGCTTCCGTTATGGTAATGTTTCCAAGTCCAAAAACACCCCCTTTAGCAGTTTTAACAGATGTAAGCATCTTAGAGAAATAATTATTAGCAACGAGTTGATACTTAGGTGTGATAACTATTCCATAGTTATATTCAACATAATTTTCGAATTTTTTCATAATATCCACACAAATGCCATCGAACTGGTTTGTGCCATTAGAAAAAATAAAGCCTGGCGTTGTTGAAAATGTGTACACCACATTCGCCTTTTTCGACACTTTCGCTTCTGCAAAAGTATTTCCACTTAACTGAGCAAATGTTTTCGCATTTGATATAGTAATAATAAATACAACCACTAAAGCGGTAAAGCATTTGCTCATTATTCTTATTTTACAGATTCTAACAATTTAACAGCACTCTCCCCTAAATGTTTATGAATTATAGCATTATACTCTGGGCTATCTATAAACCCTGAGTTTAGAAAGTTAGCTAGTATAAGGTGCCCAATCATTCGATTTAGGCATTAAAATCCCAAATTCTTCCGAATTTGATACTCCCGCCAAATGCCTTTTAATAGGCTTCCTCTCTTTAACAGCATTTAAATAATAGGCAAAATCTGCACTTAATAATAAGGAAAGAATATTCCTTCAATGAAAAATCTTACCTACTTAACTGATTCTAATAGTTTAATAGCACTTTCGCCTAGGTGCTTTCTTATAATAGCCTTATACTCTGAACCTCCTACAAAACCAGAATTCATAAATTCAGCTAACACAGGAGCCCAATCGTTAGACTTGGGCATAATTATCCCAAATTCTTCGCTATTAGATGCACCTGCTACGTGTCTTTTTACGGGTTTCTTAGCTTTAACTGCATCTAAATAATAGGTGAAATCAACATTTGTAAATGCCTTAGTATCAGCTGCCACTTTAGCAACAGCCTCTGAAAAAGAGCCTACATAGGCAATATTCATTGCAGGGAAATAAGCTTTCTTCCAGCGGTAAAATTCAATTTCATTGGTAGAACCCTTAACAGTGTAGGCTGTCATTCCTTTAAAAACAGTTGCCATGTCTTCCATTTTACCAAGTGAAGGCGCTCCTTTGTTAGTTATAATAAGAGATATATTATTTATAAATGCAGGACTAAAAGTGTACATTTTTTTTCGAGAATCAGTAATAGTAATATTACCTAACCCAAATACTCCTCCTTGAGCAGATTTAACAGCAGCTAGCATTCGTGTAAAACTATCGCCCGATGCCAACCGATATTTTGCGTTAATGGAAATGCCATATTTTGACTTTACATAATTTTCAAATTTTTTCATTATATCAACACAAATACCAGCATAGGAAGAGCCTCCTGCACTATAAATAAATCCTGGGGTTTTCGAAAATGTATAAGTTAAATCGGCTGATTTAGTAGTCTTAGCCTTTTCAAAAGTAGTTCCGGAAAGTTGTGCGGAAGAAAATTGAAATGTGAATAATAAAGCAAGTACTAAACTAATTTTTGTTAAATAATTTTTCATAATTAAATGTTAGGATGTAAAAAAAATAATTCTGCTCGACATTGCGCAGATTATAGATGATAAGGTTAGACACTCTAATTTAAATAAATTAGGGATAGTTTCCTTACAAAATACAAACAATATAGCATTATTATTAAATAATAATAATTAGAAGGCGGGAAAGTGCAATTTATCAAACACTTGCTTCAAACAATTGCTAGCTTATATTCTTTTAATTTTTGCCCCTAGTGCATTAAGCCTAGTATCAATATTTTGATATCCTCTATCTATTTGCTCTACATTTAAAATGCGGCTTTTACCATCTGCAGATAGTGCAGCTATCAATAAGGATACTCCTGCGCGTATGTCAGGCGAGGTCATTGTAATCCCTCTAAGGGCAACTGTTCTATCTAGGCCAATAACTGTAGCCCTGTGTGGATCGCAAAGAATTATTTTTGCTCCCATTTCGATCAGCTTATCAACAAAAAATAAGCGGCTTTCAAACATTTTTTGATGAATTAACACCGTTCCTTTTGCCTGAGTAGCCATTACTAAAATAATGCTTAATAAATCTGGCGTCAAACCTGGCCAAGGTGCATCAGCAATATTCATAATAGAACCATCTATAAACGATTCTATTTCGTAATGATCTTGAGCTGGCACAAAAATATCATCTCCAGTAATTTCGAGTTTTACTCCCATTCTACGAAAAATAGTAGGGATTAAACCAAGATTTTCTACCGAAACATTTTTTATAGTTAAGCTCGATTGTGTCATCACTGCCATACCAATAAAACTTCCGATTTCAATCATATCAGGCAACATGGTATGCTCAGTTCCTTTTAAGTTTTTTACTCCGTTTATATTTAATAAATTGGAGCCAACACCAGTTATGTCTGCGCCCATTCTATTCAACATTTTACATAACTGTTGAATATAGGGCTCACAAGCAGCATTATAAATGGTTGTTTTTCCTTGAGCCAGTACTGCAGCCATAATAATATTGGCAGTTCCAGTAACCGAAGCCTCATCTAAAAGCATATATGTGCCTTTTAAATCGGAGGCATCTATAGTATAAAACCCTTCAGCAGCTTCAAAATTAAATTTAGCACCAAGCTTTTGAAATCCTATAAAGTGCGTATCAAGTCGTCTTCTACCTATTTTATCGCCACCTGGTTGAGGAATTTTGGCTTTGCCAAAACGAGCTAATAACGGCCCAAGAAGCATAATAGAGCCTCGTAAAGCGGATGCCTTTTGTGCGTATTCTGGAGTTTCTAGATAATTAGAATTAACATTGGCCGCTTTAAATTTGTAAGATTCCTCACTTATTCGAGTAACCTCCACGCCCATCGCAGATAATAAATCTATCAGCTTAACAACATCAACAATGTTGGGTACTTTATTAATGGTTACTTCCTCAGGAGTAAGTAAAACGGCACATAAAATTTGAAGTACTTCATTTTTAGCTCCTTGAGCTTCTATTGAACCAGAGAGTTTTACACCTCCCTCAATTTCAAATTCGGCCATTAGCTTCTTCTTCTTCGGTTTTGGTTTTGGTTTTTATGACCGTTATTATTATTCTTTTTATTACGGTTGTTTGTTACAGCTGTATTTGCAGGCCTGATTCTCTCCTTGTACAATCCTTCAAAAAGGTTGTTCTCTTTTACTTGGTCGATATCAATTTTAAGCTCCCCTTCTGACATTATGCCAATGTTCTTTACCAATACTTCGTCATCAACAATTTCCTTATTCCAAGTCATATGATAACTTTTCATCAACTTGCCAATATGGATAATTGCATCTCTTTTTTGCTCATCATCCTCTAATTTACAAGCCTCTCCCACCATTAGTTTTAGGTTATGGCCATAGTGCTTAAATTTAATTCTGTGCAAATTATATTTAACCTTTTTAGCGTCTTTAATCACTTCTTTTTCAGGCATGTTAAACTCTGTATCAACATCCAGTTTAAAGTCTGTCATTAAATGAAGGTCATCCCAAAGTCGTTGGGTATCTTCTGGCGTATCCTTAATAGATGGCACAACCTGCCTCATTAACTCTACCAACGCGGTTGCATACCGAGTTCTTTTCTCTTTATCATCTATTGTAAGTAAATGTGCAGCTATCATTTGCACATTTCTACCAAATTCTCGCAAGTTTAAATGCTCACGTCCTGTGTTATAATCAAACATATAGGTATTTATCAGTGTATTTTTAGTTTAGCAAAGCTAAGTAATAATGTTTTCTCTCCAAAGTTATCGAATTCCACTTTGGCTTTTCTACTTGTTCCGGAGTTATCTATTTCAATTACCTTCCCAAATCCGAATTTGGGATGCTCCACCTTCATGTTTTCTTCTAAATTAGAGGTATCGCTTGGTGTAAAATCAGCCGAAGGCTTATAAGGTTTTTGTTGGCTATTGGGTTTTTGAGCACTCTTAGAAGCTCCTCTTATCAAATTTTTAGCATATTGGCTAGTTACCGTTGTAGATGATTGTTCCGATCTCCCTCCAAATCTACTATTTTCTTTAATAAATTGCGGATCTATTTCTTCAATAAATCTACTAGGCTCACAACTTTTAAGTCGGCCAAATCGGTACCTACTTAATGCATAACTTAAATATATTTTATTTTCCGCTCTAGTAATAGCTACATAAAACAGCCTTCGCTCTTC
>CAZDQR010000290.1:0-4301 GCA_964507315.1 uncultured Roseivirgaceae bacterium | reverse complement strand
TAAACTTTAATACCCTTGTTGTGGCTTTATTAAGAGAAGGAAAAGAAGATAAAGCACGAGAAGTATTGCTAAAAGGGCTTGAGCTAATGCCAGATGCTTCGCTTCCTTTTGACTACACAACGGCCACAACTATTGAGTATCTATTTTTATTAGGCGAGAAAGAAAAAGCGCTAGAGCTTGCTACCATTCTTGGCAATAGAGCAGATAGTAAACTAGGTTATTATATCGAAAACAATAATAATTTAGGGTATGAGCTGCAATCGAACTTAGTTATTTTAAGAGAGCTGGCTCAAACATTAAATAGATATGGTGAATTAGATTTGGCTGAGGAATTCGCCAATGCATTAGATACCCATTACCAATCTATCCAATTATAAATTAAGCACTAGTAATCAGGTTCTTCTTAGGGCAACTTTAGAAGAACCTGATTATTTAGTTAAAATTCCAAACAAATCTAAACTTGTGTCTGCTTTTTCTGATAGCAGATAATCAGAATGATGTATGGTTGCTACCAAGGAATCATCCGAGGCTTGTAACTTATTCCTATTCCTCCTATTTAATATTTCATAAGGAATTTTCAACAATGCTGCTGGTAAATGATGTTGTAAATTAAAAATATCAAACTTCATTATTTTATTAACCGAAACTCTGTTTTGCTCATGATACTCCATCACCTTATCATTGCCCGCTACGCCTTTCATTATAACATCAGCAAAGTATTTTTTGCACAAATCAGTTAATTCTTGAGCTGTATATTCTCTTATATGCCAAGGATTTCGGCTCAGGGTTAATTTAATATTAGGAGTAGAAATGTAAGCTTTCCCGCCTGGTTTCAAAATCCTATTTATTTCTTTCAGATAAGTAGCATCATCTTTAATATGCTCAATTACCTGAAAACTAACCACCGAATCAAAGGAATTATCCTCAAAAGGTAATGGTGGAATATTCGCCTGAATAAAACTAGCTTCTTTAAATTGTGCTGATAAATTATCAACTACTTCTTCTATCTTATCTACCGCAGTATACGTTTGCACTTTGTGAGCCAGTAGCTCAACTCCCCGCCCCTCGCCACAACCAATTTCTAATAAATCTCCGCCTACAAGGTCTTCGGCAATATAATATGCCTTTAAAAGTCTTTGGTGAATTGGATTGTCTGATGTTAGTTCATCAGAGGCTATTTCGGTCGTATATACACTCATATAATAAATTTCAGCAGTGCCAAACAAGGCACAATTATTGCAAAATAACTATTTTTATCAATGATGTTTTTACGATACCAATTAAAAAAATAAAATAAGCTTATTTTAATGAGTTCAATAGCAAATAATAATATTAAAGCAGTATTAGCTCTATTGGTATTTTTAACAATACCAATCCTAGGAAATACGCAAATAATACCCTCTAAATCAAACTTAAGCTATTTATTAGATCCCCATGCAAACATTAACCTCACACATAAAGTAATTACCAAAAACGACAAAAAATGGATTGTCTTAGAAATTAAAAGCAGATATAAAACCAATTTGGATTCGCTCAATGTTGCATTTGCTTTTACCAACAACTTAGATGAACCAATAAGCTCATTTTCGCTCGTTAAACTCGAGTCATTTGAACTTACAAAGACGACAGATAGCAGGTCGTATGCATTTGAAGCATCGAAGAAAGATACCGGATTTTTAGTACTAAGAATCGCTTCTAAAGAATTGGACGAAATCTATTCCTATATCATTAATCTAGATGCATTTTCAAGCTTTATTATTAGTGAATCAAAAATTACCATTCCAATAATTAAACCTTATACCTCAGTATTAAGCAATTTAAAACTAGCTAAACTTACAGGTGAACTTAGCACCTTTAATGCTAAATTTTACACCACTAAATTTTCTCCATCACTTCCGCCAATGGCAAGTTTGCAAAGCAAGAACTCTTTAGGAGAAGCTGATACAACATATACAATTACCTTAGCTACAGGAACCGAAGGCCTTTATGCCATTGGCACAAGTACAAATAAAAAGCCGTTATCCTATTTTAGAATAGTGAGTAAGAAATATCCGCACCTTGCCAGTATAGATGAAATAATTGAAGCAAGTATTTTCCTTTTTACAAAAAAAGAAAAAAAGAAAATAGTAAACTCATCTAATCCAAAACAGGAGTACGATGCATTTTGGTTAGAAAATACAGGTTCCTCCGACCGAGCTCGCAAGATGATCTCTGCTTACTTTCAACGAGTAAAAGAAAGCAACCAATTATTTACTTCATTTAAACAAGGTTGGAAAACCGACATGGGAATGATTTACATTATCTTTGGCCCACCAAGTAAAGTATTTAGGTCTGATAAAGGCATAGAGTGGGTGTATAAAAAAACCTATGAGTTACCTAATCTTAATTTTGAATTCGATTTAAAAGAGGGAGATTTTGATACTGAAATATTTGAACTACAAAGAAATTTAGCATACCAAAATAGCTGGTTTAGAGCAATAGATTTATGGAGAAAAGGGAGAAAAAACCTGTAAACACAGATATGATTTTTGGCTTAAGGCCAATTCAAGAAGCCATTAAGTCTGGCAAAACATTTGATAAGCTTTTTGTACAAAAAGACCTTACAGGTGACTTGTTAAAAGAACTCATTACAGAGCTAAAGGACAACCGCGTAATATTTACAAAAGTGCCTTTTGAAAAGCTTAATAGGCTTACTCGTAAAAACCATCAAGGAGTAGTTGGTTTTATATCTCCTATCGAATTTGCTTCGATTGACAATATTATTGACCGCTGCTTTTCTACTGGAAAAAACCCTTTAATTGTAGTGCTAGATAGAATTACAGATGTTCGAAATTTCGGAGCCATTGTACGTACTGCTGAATGTGCTGGAGCGGATGCCGTTGTAGTACCAGCACACGGTGCCGCGCAAATTAGTAGTGATGCCATGAAAACCTCTGCAGGAGGATTAAATCATATGCCAATTTGCAGGGCATTTAACCTACCTCAAACCTTGCAAACCATTCAGCAAAGCGGCATCAATTTAGTAGCCTGTACCGAAAAAGCAGACAAATCTGTGTATGAAGCAGAACTTAAAGATCCATTGGCAATTATTTTAGGATCAGAAGAGGACGGTATTTCTAAAGAAATTATGCAAATGGCGGATCAAAAAGCTAAAATTCCTATTAACGGTAGAATAGAATCGCTTAATGTTTCTACTTCTGCCGGTATTATTATTTATGAAGCCTTGAGGCAGAGAATGGGTTAGCTCTAATCGCAAATTATCTACTTTTATTGCGATTTCGATCGCAATAAAAGTAGTCTTAAAGCCATTAAGCAAATACTATTCATTGCAGGCAATTTGAAGGTTTTGTGGAGAAACCTTATCGTTCAATAAAAACAATTCGCTCTTAATAAGTTCTTCTTGGCTCCAGGGCAAAAAGTGGTCTTCTCCCTTTAATCCTATCAACTTAAGACAGTGGGCATCAATTACTCGTTCGGCAAATGCCAAATTAGCGTACGGCACCAAGCTATCTTCATCGCCATGTATATATGTAATGGGCAAGCAAAGCTGAGCCCAATCAGGCAACATCTTTGTTAACTCCTCCACATGGCTATACTTTTCATCAGTAGCAACTTTTAAACTTTTAGGAGTCACCCATCTAAAAGGAGCTGTTTTTCCCATCCAGGCAACGCTTATCTTCTTTTCATTTTCAGGATCGATGGCTGGAGCCAATAATAATAGGCCTTGCACTAGTTGAGGAAACAAAACTGCTGCTTTTACAGCTATTGGTCCACCGTAAGAATGCCCGACTAATAGGGTTGGAGTATTTCTATACTCATTCAAAACCGACTCTAATGATTGTGCTTGTTTAACCAAGGATTTTTCTGACTTTCCAAAATTCGAATATCCATAACCCAATCTATCTACAGAAACCATATCAAAAGTAGTAGCCAATTTATGATCTCTCAAAAATTGAAAATAATTATCAGAAGAGCCAGGTGCACCATGAATAAAAATGATGGTAGGCTTTACGTTCCTATTATCTGATACTTCTATATATCTAAAATTTATATTCTTAAAATCTACATCTTTAATTACAGGGATAATTCCAGAATTCTCAAATTCCTTAAACACACCTTTAGGGCTCGTACGAAATTGCATACAAGCAGAGAAAAACACTAAAGAAATTACAAGGAATAAGCCTATAACACGGTTGTTCATTACAATAATAGTCGGTAAAGGTTCTTATTTATTGTACATAAAAACTATTTAGAGATAATCACTTAGCTACATAATATAATCTTTGTAAATTGCATATCTA
>CAZDQR010000289.1:0-4316 GCA_964507315.1 uncultured Roseivirgaceae bacterium | reverse complement strand
ATCCTAATCCTGCACCACCTTTTTCAGAAATTCTACTTTCCAAAATTTTCTTTTTATAGTACGCTTTAATTTCGTCTTTATCCATTTTGTTTACCGTTTCAATCATTTCGGTAATTTCGGCAATTCTCGTATTTGCTACAGGGTTACCTGTAACCACGAAATAACCATCGGTGGATTTACTTACCATAAATATGCCTGTTCCAGGAATTTCTGGTAGTCCAGAGTCTGCGTTATCGGAGTGCTTACCAATGTTTTGGAGGCATTCTACCATTACATGATAAACTCTTTTTTTAATAGGAAGGCTGGTTTCTCCTTCTTCCAAGTTTTTTTGAGTCATGGAAGTAAACGTTTTAGTTATATCTTGATTTACTTCACCTTCGTAAATAAGCATAATATCATTACTTACCATATTTTCATGTACGGAGTATACAAAATCCATAAATTCAGCGTTGTTAAATTTGCTTAGTTGTTCCATTGCGGTTAGTTAAAATTTTATGCCAATTAATAATACATCATCAATTTGCTTTGTATCTCCTTGCCAAGATTCAAATGCATCTTTTACCTTTACTTGTTGCTGGTTCATGGGTAAATCAGCATTTGCTAGTAATAGCTCTCTTGTTCTTTTTGGCCCTAGTTTTAATTGTTTTGGGCCTCCAAATTGGTCGGTGAATCCATCGGAGAAAAAGTAAATTTGATCTCCCTCTTCTACCTTAATTATATGGTTATTAAACGAGTTTTTTCCATCGTATTGGTTTCCACCAATGGGGTATTTATCACCCTTATATTGTTCTAGTTCTCCGTTTCTTATATGGTAGAGTGGGCGATGGGCGCCAGAATATTGCACTTCGTTAGATTCAAGATCAATTCTACACATAGCCACATCCATGCCATCGGCAGTTTTATTGCCAGGTTCATCTTGCTTAAGGGTTTTTACTACTCCCCAATGTAAACCAGTTAAAAGTGTAGCAGGGTCAACTTCTTCTTTACTAACAATATCTTTTAAAAGTAAATTACCAATTAAAGACATCATAGCTCCTGGTACACCGTGGCCAGTACAATCTACAGCAGAAATATATACATACTTTTCTGTTTTATAAAGCCAAGGGAAATCTCCACTAACAACATCTTTGGCTTTAAAATAGACAAATGAATCTTTGAAGTTAGAGGCTATTTCATCTAATGTTGGAATAATTGCTTGTTGAATGCGCTGAGCATAATTGATACTATCTGTTATGCTCTTATGTTGTGCATCAACAACTTTTTTAGTTTCAGTTAGCTCTTCTAAAGTAGCAGCCAACTCTTGCTTCATCTCTCTTTCCCTCCAGGTTGCAGAAACTAAATGCGTATTTGTTACCGTTAGCTCCTCAACGTTCATCTTAAGCATCTCATTCTCTTGCTTAAGCTTTTTAAAATCTTTATCAAGGGACTCTGCCTTCTCCTCACTCATCAGTTTTGGTCTTTCTTTAAATTATTCGGTTTCTGAATGTTCTCTCAGTTTATCAAGATATGTTTCATCTTTAACAAACTGTTTAATTCCATCTATAAACTTAGAGTCTAAGAACCAGACGAACTCTGGGCTAAAATCAACTTCTTCGGTATGGAACTGAGCACTAATTTGCAAAAAATATTTGCTATTTGTAGCTCTAGATAAAAGAAATGGCATGACTTTGTCTTCAGACATAACATCCATCTCTGGTATTCCACCATGAATATTGAATTTTAATAAATTAGAAAACTGTGTAATAACTGATGCGGTTATTATGTTATCTGCTTCTTTTAAAATCGCATCTGACATCACAAGTTTTTGTTCTTCATCTTCTAAAATAGATGCCGGTAAACTAATTTTAAGTAGTTTGTTAACTTCTCTTTCATTAAAGATGAGGTAACAAACACCACTTAATTCACCAATAATATCAGTTGTAAGTACGTGTATATTATCTCCTTTTTTGTTTGAAAGGTTTTCAGCTTCGCTTGTGTTTTTAAGCATTAGCTCGGAGCTACGAATAATTACCTTTTGTTGAGAAAAGAAAGAGAGTGAATCTGCTGCTTTTCCTAATCCGATGTTAATTATTTCTTTAGCTACATCGGATTCTATATGATTTAATTGATCCATAATGATAGATGCTAGTTATTACATGCCTTATTTACTTTCTCTACCAGTCCATCTGGTGTAAAGGGTTTAACAATGTAGTCGGCTGCCCCTAAAGACATTCCTTCATCTACTACTGATTGTTGCCCAACAGCACTTATCATAACTATGGTAGATTTAATGCCTTCTTCTTTTAATACTTTTAAAATGTCTAAGCCAATCATGTCAGGTAAAACGTTGTCTAACGTAATTACATCTGGCTCCAATTCTAAGGCCATTTCTATGGCTGTTTCGCCATCTCCTGCCATTCCTACAACATTATATCCCTCTTCGCTTAATGCCGAGTTGATTAGTGTTCTCATGTATAATGAGTCATCAATAATTAGTACGCTCTTACTCATAATTTTATATGGTTTTGAATTAAGTCCAAAGTTAGATATTATTTGATATTGATTCTATACAATTTTATTATGACAGGATAACTGACTATTTACCTACTCTCTACTACGTGCAAATACCTATATTAAATCAGAATGGATTTTACATTGGTGTTGTACTTCATATGCAATTGAATAAATCGACATAATTTTATCTACAGC
Organism: uncultured Roseivirgaceae bacterium; assembly: GCA_964507315.1. GTDB lineage: Bacteria > Bacteroidota > Bacteroidia > Cytophagales > Cyclobacteriaceae > JAKISE01. The sequence continues at coordinate 1,628 of CAZDQR010000289.1, read as the reverse complement.
ATTCAATTTAATAGCTTCTTTCGGCATTCCAAAAACAATACAGGTTTTTTCGTTCTGGGCAATTGTAAATGCACCCCCATTTTTCATCTCTAATAACCCTTGGGCGCCATCATTACCCATTCCGGTCATTATTACACCAACTGCATTTTTTCCTGCATATCTGGCCACCGACCTAAATAATACATCTACCGATGGGCGATGCCTATTTACCAGAGGTCCCTCTGTAACTTCTACATAATACTTTGCACCACTTCTTTTTAGAAGCATATGTTTATTGCCTGGCGAAATTAGTGCTTGGCCACGCAAAACAGTATCTCCATTTTTTGCTTCTTTAACCGTTATTTTGCACTTCTCGTTTAATCTATCTGCAAATTGCTTCGTAAACAGTTCTGGCATATGTTGCACTATAACAATTCCAGGACTATCTAAAGGAAAAGACTCTAAGAATGTTTTAAGAGCTTCTGTACCTCCTGTGGAAGCACCAACGGCCACAATTTTTTCGGTGGTTTTAACCAAACTTGTTGGGTCTGGCTTTGGCAATACTGCATCTGCGGTAAGTTTTGGTTTAACAGATTTAGGCGCTTGAGCCTGTGCAATTCTCCTACGATGTATAACTGCATGCGAAGCAGCTTTAACTTTATCAACCAAGAGCATAGATGCTTCTTTCCGTTGCTCAGGCGTATGTAATTGGGGTTTTAATACAACTTCAACAGCTCCCCATTCGAGCGCACTTAGTGCTGTTTCTGTTCCTTTTGATGTTAGAGAAGAAATTATAATTACAGGAATTGGATGCTGCGACATAATTTTCTTTAAAAAAGTAATGCCATCCATTTTGGGCATTTCCACATCTAATGTAATTACATCGGGTACTGAATTTTTAATCTGCTCAACCGCCATGTAGGGGTCAGAGGCTGTAGCAACTACTTCTAACTCTGGGTCGGAGGATAATATTTCTGTGAGCGATTGACGAACAATCGCTGAATCATCAACAATTAAAACTCTAATTTTTTTAATCACGTTGTTTTTGATATGTATTTCATAAATACTTCTCCAGTTGATGTATTAAAATTTAGCTTTCTGCCTCTATGTCCACCAACACTTTTTGCTACTATTTTTATTTTTAATTCTGCTAGAATTTCTTCTGCTATTTTTATGTTACGCTCGCCTACGGCTAAGGTATGTTCTAATTGATTTGCTCCACCAAAAACTTTGGCAACTAAATCTTCTCTTTTACTGCCTAATAGTTCTATCTTCTTAACCAAACTTTCTATTGCAATGTTCCCATATTTTGGAGAAGCAAGTTCTTTACCATTCCAGAAAGGGAGCATATAATGGTTAATTGCTCCTATAGATTTTGTGCTATCGTATAAACAAACAGACACACAAGAGCCTAATACAGTTGTAACCATATGTTCCTTTCTATCTAAAAATAAAGTAGAAGGGTAAAGGTAGTATCTCGGTATGGTTGATTCGTTGCTCAATATATCTTAAAATACTTCGCTTTCGCTGTCATCATCATCATCAAAAAAGAATACATTTCCACTGTCCGAAAATGTGTGCATATCATCTTCTTCAGCAAGTGGTATGGATACGCCCATACTACATCCTTCGCCAATTACACACTCTAC